>JAYUYR010000001.1:0-3248 GCA_043752405.1 Sphingomonas sp.
ACTGCCGACCGCCCCGATGTGCAGATGTTCCTGACCTTCCTCAATAATCTCCCCGGACCAAAGGTTCACGAACTCGAACCGTCCGCCGCGCGGCTGCAAATGCGCGCAATGGGTCCCGTCGCCGAAGCCGAAACCGGGCCGATTGCCGTCATTAAGAACCTTTCGATTCCCGGTCCCGCCGGCAATATCCCTGCCCGCCTTTATGATGCTCGCGAGAGCCGCGAGCCCGGTCCCGTTATGGTTTTCTATCACGGCGGCGGCTTCGTGGTCGGCGATCTGGACACCCACGAACCCTATTGCGCCGAAGCCGCGCGCGCACTCGATATGCCTGTCATCGCCATCGATTACCGTCTCGCCCCCGAATACCCTTGGCCCGCCGCGCCCGACGATTGCGAAGCCGCCACGCGCTGGATCGCCGAAAACATCCCTTGTACCGGCCTCGTCCCCTCGGGCGACAGCGCAGGCGGTAATCTCGCCGTCGTCACGACGATGGCGCTGCGCGACAAGCCTGCCGCCGTGCCCGTCATTGCGCAATTCCCGATATATCCGGTCGTCGATGGCGGCAACGAATGGGGCTCCTACAACGAACATGGCGAAGGCAAACTGCTCACGTTCGAAGCGATGGATTATTTCATGAACGCCTACGCCGCCGAAGCCGAACATATCCGTTCCGCCCCGCTAGGCTACGACCATTCCGGCATGCCACCGACGTTGGTCCTGACGGCGGGCCTCGATCCCTTGCGCGATCAGGGCCGCGCTTATGCCGGTGCGCTTATCGCCGCCGGTGTTCCGACAATCTACCGCGAAGCCGTCGGCAATATCCACGGCTTCATTAACTTGCGTAAAGCAATCCCCTCAGGTCAGGGCGACGTCGCGGGTGCACTTGCGGCCTTGAAAGCGATGGTCGCCGAAATCGCCGCATGACGCTGCCCTACCGTCCCGCCGCCGCTGTCATGCTGCTCAACAACGACAATCAAGTCTTCGTCGCCCGGCGCATCGATTCCACACTCGAGGCGTGGCAGATGCCCCAAGGCGGCCTCGATCCCGGCGAAAACGCACAGGCCGGTGCCCTGCGCGAACTTGAGGAAGAAACCGGCATCGGAGTTCATCTCGTTCAGATCATCGCCCGTGCCTCGCGCGATCTCCTCTACGACCTGCCCCCCGAACTGCATGGCCGCATGTGGGGCGGCAGATATGGCGGCCAGACGCAAGCATGGTTCCTCGCTCGCTTCCTAGGCACCGACGGCGACGTGAATCTCGAAACCGCGCACCCCGAGTTTAACGCCTGGCAATGGGCCGATCCGTGGCGGCTTCCCGACCTGATCGTGCCATTCAAGCGGCGGTTGTATGAAGACGTTCTGGCCGAGTTTGCGGCGCATTTACCTCCGAAAGCGGATGGGGATTAGAATTTGACAAATCCGCCGCATTGCCCGCGGCGATGGCGCTTAAGCCACCTTTACCTCCTGCCGAAACTTGTGAAGCAACGGCTCGGTATAGCCATTGGGCTGCACCACGCCTTCGAACACCAAAGCCCGCGCCGCCTGAAACGCGATGCTCTTGGGCGTCAATTTCCGATACAGCGAATCGCCTGCGTTCTGCGCATCGACCTTCGCCGCCATCCGCATCATAGCCGCATCTACCTGTTCAGGCGTGCAAACCCTGTGCAACAACCAGTTCGCCAGATGCTGCGACGAGATGCGCAGCGTTGCACGGTCCTCCATCAGGCCCACGTCATCAATGTCGGGCACTTTCGAACATCCAATCCCCTGGTCAATCCAGCGCACGACATAGCCCAGAATCCCCTGCGCATTGTTGTCGAGCTCGCGCTCGATTTCGGCATTACTCCAATTATGCCCACCCGCCAGCGGCACAGTCAGCAAGTCAGACAATGGCGGAATCGCCCTCACGGCTGCCTGCCGCGCGAACACATCGACCGCATGATAATGCATCGCGTGCAGCGTCGCAGCGGTCGGTGACGGTACCCACGCCGTATTCGCCCCTGCCATTGGATGCCCGATCTTTTGCACCATCATGTCGGCCATCCGGTCGGGCGCGGCCCACATGCCTTTGCCGATCTGCGCCTTGCCGCTCAGACCACAGGCAAGCCCGATGGCGACATTGCGCGCTTCATAGGCTTTGATCCATGCTGACGACTTCATATCGGCCTTGGCAACCATTGCGCCTGCCTGCATCGACGTGTGAATTTCATCGCCCGTCCGATCGAGAAAACCGGTGTTGATAAACGCAATCCTGTGCCGCACGGCATGGATTGTTGCTGCCAGATTGGCCGATGTCCGCCGTTCCTCGTCCATCACCCCCACCTTGATCGTGTGCCGCGCCAGCCCGAGCAAATCCTCGGTCGCATCGAACAAATCATTAGTGAACGCCGCTTCTTCGGGTCCGTGCATCTTTGGTTTGACGATGTAGATGCTGCCCTTGCGGCTGTTCTCGCCCCTATCATGCACTGCAATAAGTGACGTCAAGACAGCATCAAGAATACCCTCAGGCACTTGCGATCCATCGGGCAGCAGCACTGCCGGACTGGTCATCAAATGCCCGACATTACGCACGAAGAGCAGGCTGCGACCATGCAAGCTGAACGATTTGCCGTCGAGGCTAATCCATGCACGATCCGGCTCCAGCGCCCGAGTCATCGTCCTACCGCTCTTGTTGAACGTTGCTGTCAGGTCGCCCTTCATCAGCCCGAGCCAGGTGCGGTAAGCCCCGACCTTGTCTTCGGCATCTACCGCGGCGACCGAATCCTCGAGGTCAATGATCGTCGACAGTGCGGATTCGAGGATGACGTCGGACACGCCATGGGGATCGGTGCGACCAATGGCACTTTCACGATCCATGACAATCTCAATTCTTAATCCATTGTTTTGCATCAATAATGCTGATGGCTTATCTATTTGACCACGGTAGCCGATCAAAATGCCTTGGTGTGACTTTGGTGTGACTTTTGACCATCCCGGCACAGCCTCATCTAGAAAAGCCTTGGCCCGCGCGAGCACCGCTGCGCCGCGCTCGATGTCATATCCACCGGCCTTGGCTGGCGGCGCATCGAGCGCGTCGGTCCCGTATAGCGTATCGTACAAGCTCCCCCACCGCGCATTGGCGGCGTTGAGCGCAAAGCGTGTGTTGAGCGACGGCACCACCAGCTGCGGCCCCGCCATCGTCGCTACCTCGTGGTCGACATTAGCGGTATCGACCATAAATGGCGCAGGCTCGGGCACCAGATAGCCGAT
>JAYUYR010000002.1:0-3225 GCA_043752405.1 Sphingomonas sp.
CTCGGCGTCCTCGACCACAATCAATGACGCATTGGGCACATCGACCCCGACTTCAATAACCGTCGTCGCGACCAGCACTTTCAACGCACCCCCCGCAAACGCTTCCATCACCGCGTCCTTCTCCGGCCCTTTCATCCGCCCGTGGACAAGGCCGATGACATCGCCGAACCGCAGCTTCAGCGACGCAGCCCGCGCTTCCGCAGCCGCACGGTCGGCCAGTTCATTCTCTTCGACCAGCGGACACACCCAGAATGCCTGCTTGCCAGATAATATGTGTCGCTCCAGCCCCGCAACCACCTCGTCGATCCGTTCGACCGAAATCACTCTCGTCTCTACCGGCGTGCGACCCGGCGGCATTTCGTCGATCCGGCTGACGTCCATTTCGCCGTAGTTGGTCAGCGTCAGCGTTCGCGGGATCGGCGTTGCGGTCATCGCGAGCAGATGCGGCGGTGTGTCCGCCTTGCTGGTCAGGAGCAGGCGTTGCGATACGCCGAACCGGTGTTGCTCGTCGACCACTGCCAGCCCCAACCGCTTGTAGGTCACGGCTTCCTGAAAGATTGCATGGGTGCCGATAAGGATGTCGATGCTGCCATCGGCCAGCCCCATCAGCGTCGCTTCGCGCACCCGCCCTTTGTCGCGCCCGGTCAGGATCGCGATGCGCACATCGACCCCGGCCAGCAGTCGCGAAAGACTGTCGAAATGCTGGCGCGCCAATATCTCGGTCGGTGCGAGCAACGCGCCCTGCGCCCCCGCCTCGACCGCGACGAGCAATGCGTGGAGCGCAACCATGGTCTTGCCCGACCCGACATCGCCCTGAAGCAGTCGCACCATCGGCGTCGACTGTGCCATATCGCCTTCGATTTCGCCGATCGTCCGTCGCTGTGCACTCGTCAGGTCATAGGGCAGCCGCAGCGAATCACGATGCCGCCCGTCCCCCGTCAGCGCCGTCCCCCGCCGTCGCCGAGACGATGCGCGCACAAGCATCAGCGCGAGCTGGTTCGCGAAAACCTCGTCATATGCCATCCGGTCACGCGCGCCTGCGTCTTCCGGCGTATGGTGCACTGTCTCAACAGCGGCGCGCCACGACGCCCAGCCGCGTTCGGCAAGCAAACTCGGCTCGATCCATTCGGGCAAGCCCGGTGCGCGGGCAATCGCCTGTTCCGCCAACTGCCCCAGCCGCCGCGTCGTCAGTCCTTCGGACAACGGATAGATGGCTTCCTTCAAGATCACCGCCTCGCCCGGATCGAGAATCTGGTCCGGATGCACCATTTGGCGTTCCTGCCCGTAAAGTTCCATTTTGCCCGTCACCAGCTTTGCCTCGCCCAGCGGCAACAGCTTGCGCGCATAGCCAGTATGGCTCCCGAAATAGGTGAGGCTCAGAATATCACCCGCACTGTCCACCGCCTGCACCCTTAGCGGCCCGCGCATTCCGCCCTGCTTATATTCGACCGGCGTCACGACAACGCCGATCTGCGTTCCGGGGATCGCATCGTCGAGCCGGTCGACCCGTGTGCGCACTACCGACCCCGTCGGCAGATGAAACAGCACATCGATCACCCGCGCCAACCCCAATCGCGCCAGCGGCTTGGCCAGCACCGCGCCCACGCCCTTCAGCACCTCGATTTCGGCGAATAGCGGATTGAGAAGGTCGGGTCGCATGGTTAGGGGGATCATACACCAACCTCCCCGCGTTTGTCGCGGGGGGGCGTTTTGCATTGGAGAATATCGTTGGACCGCGAAACCCGCCTTAAACGCCTGCGCTTCCGCAGCTGGCATCGCGGCACCAAGGAAGCGGACCTGATGGTCGGTGGATTTTATGACCGATTTTCGGCCAACTGGAGCGACGAAGATATCGCCTGGTACGAAAGTTTGATGGACGAAGAAGACGTCGACATCATGGCATGGGCCATCGGCACAGCGTTGCCGCCCGAACGCGCATCGGGGCCGATGATGACCGCAATGCAGCGGCTCGATTACATCCCGATCGCCGGATGACCGACATTTCCAAGATCAAGTCGGCGGGTGTGCCGCTGACGCTCGCGGGCGTACCCGACGGTTTCCTGCCCTCGCTGATGGCGGACTTATCACGCGCGGCGGACACGCGTGCCGTGCTGATTGCTGCGGACGATGCTGCAATGCGCGCAGTGACGGATGCCGCAGCATGGTTCGCGCCAGAGCTCGAAATCCTGAACTTTCCGGCATGGGATTGCCTGCCCTACGACCGCGCCTCGCCCAGCTTGCGGGTGACATCCGAACGCATGGCCGCGCTCGCGGCGTTGCAAACCAAGGCGGGCAAATCTCAGCTGCTCGTCACCACCGTCAACGCCGTCACCCAGCGCACACTGACCCCGTTCCGCCTCCGCGCGCTCACCGCAAGACTTGCGCCCGGCGAACGGATCGACCGCGATGCGCTGACGGCGCTACTCTCGGCCAATGGTTATATCCGTAGCGAAACCGTTGCCGATGCCGGCGATTTCGCGGTGCGCGGCAGTCTTGTCGATCTGTTCCCGGCGGGAATGCCGCACGCGCTCCGCCTCGATTTTTTCGGCGACGAAATCGAAAGCATCCGCAGTTTCGATCCCGCTGACCAGCGCACCATTGCCAAGGTCGACAGCTTCACGCTGCTCCCGGCTTCCGAATCGCTGCTCGACGAGGAGTCGATCAAGCGCTTCCGGACCCGATACCGCGAAACCTTCGGCGCAACCGCGACCGGCGATCCGCTGTATCAGGCTATCAGCGAAGGCCGTCGCCTATCGGGCATGGACCACTGGCTCCCGCTCGTCGAGGAACGGATGGCCACATTGTTCGACCACCTGACCGACAGCGACATCATTGTCCGTGATGCCGGCAGTGTCGGTGCCGCCGAAGCGCGCTTCGAAGCCATCACCGACTATCACACCAACCGCGTCCGCGCCGCCTCCGCCGATCCCGGCAGCTACCGCCCGCTTGCACCCGAAGCACTCTACTTGACCGCCAAAGAATGGGATGCGGCGATTGCCGACCGCCCCGTTCACCTGACCACGGCGTTTCAGGAACCCGACTCAGCGCGCGTGATGAACTTCGCAATCGAAGGCCCGCGCGATTTCGGCCCCGAGCGCAGCCGCTCCGAAAATGTCTACGACGCGCTCGCCGATCACGTCAAAAAACTCGGGAAGACGGGTTTGATCCTCGCCAGCTATTCGACCGGTTCTCGCCAGCGCATTTCGGGCCTGCTCGCCGACCACG
>JAYUYR010000003.1:0-3214 GCA_043752405.1 Sphingomonas sp.
ACTCGACGAGCCCGCCAATGGTCTCGACATTGAATCGATCGCGATGCTCGAAGGGCTGATTGCGGTCCACCGGATGCAGGGCGGCATCGTTGTCATCGCCTCGCACCAGCCGATTGCCGTCGATGGCGCGCAGAGCCTCGCGCTGGGAGCTTTGGTCGGATGATGAAAACGCTCATCTGGCGCGATCTGGCGCGGGCTTTCCGTAGCGGCGGCATTGCCTTGCCTGTCGCGTTCTTCCTGCTCGTAGCGACGCTTTATCCATTCGCGGTCGGCCCCGACGGACCCTTGCTTGCCAAGACCGGGGGCGGCGTGTTGTGGGTTGCCGCGCTCCTCGCCGCGCTTCTGCCCGTCGACCGCCTGATTGCCTCCGACGTCGAAAGCGGTGTGCTCGATCAGTTCGCGGTTCGCGGCATTGCCGACGAGATTGTCGCACTCGCCAAGATCATTGCGCACTGGCTTGGCTTTGGTCCGGCGCTGATGCTCGCTGCGATTCCTGCCGCCGCGCTCCTCCGCCTCGACGGACCGACGTTGCTGATGGTCGAAATCGGTCTCCTTATCGGCACCCCCGGCCTCGCAGCACTCGGTGTGATGATCGCCAGCCTGACCAGCGGGCTGCGCGGTGCCTCGGCGCTTACCGGCCTGCTGATGCTTCCGCTCGCGATCCCGATCCTGATTTTCGGGGCAGGAAGTTTGGGGGTATCGGGCATCGGCGGGCTGAAGCTGCTAGCAGCGGCGTCGCTGCTCTTGGTCGCCATCGCCCCGTTTGCGACCGGGGCGGCGCTCAGAGGCTTGAGAGAATAGCGCCGCAGGCTACCCCCTTCCTTCGTGCCTTCGTTTGAATGTGCACACTCGCACGAAGGAGATGCTAACTATTCGACCACCGCGCGAAAATCGCCGTCGGCAGTGCTAATCCCCGCGCTTCCTCGCGCACGGCCAGTTCCCCGGCCTCCACCGTCCCCGGCAAGTCCCCGAACGCTTGGGCCATCAATTCGCCGATCGCCAGAGCCGACATCCGGATCGCATAAACCGTCAGGAAGACGAATGCCGACCGTTCATCCACGAGCGCGCGGCAGTTGGCCACCAGTCCGGCGAGATCCTCCTCAAGCCGCCACACTTCGCCTTCGGGTCCGCGACCATATTTTGGCGGATCGAGGATGATTCCATCGTAACGCCGCCCGCGCCGCACTTCGCGTGCCGTGAATTTAACAGCATCGTCGACCAGCCAGCGAATGGGCTTGTCGGCCACCCCCGACAGCACCGCATTGGCTTTCGCCGCATCGATTGATTTCTTCGACGCATCGACATGGACGACTGACCCCCCCGCACGCGCCAGCGCCAGTGACCCGACGCCGGTGTAGCCGAACAGGTTCAAACATTCGGACGGGCTGTCGAGCCGTGCTTTGGCCCAATCCCACACCGGCATCATGTCGGGGAAAAATCCCAGATGGCGGAACGGCGTCGTCTGAGCGGTGAAGGTCAGGCCATCCCATGTCAGCGGCCAGCCCGATTTGGGCACATCGCGCGTGAATTCCCAGCGTCCGCCGCCCTCCTCGTCCGACCCTGGCACGAATGCGCCGTCGGCATCCCAAATGTCATGCGCGGGTGCCCACATTGCCTGCGGTTCGGGGCGGATGAAACTGTGCGGGCCATATCGTTCGAACTTGCGACCGTGGCCGCTGTCGATCAGGCCATAATCGGCCCACGGTTCGCCGGTGAGCGTTATCAGCTTCACGCCGACCGTTCGAGGACATACCCCCGCACTGCCTCCAGCGTCGCGGGCAGGCTGTCAAAACGTTCCTCGCGGTCGAACAGGCCCGACAAGTGCATCGGCAATGTCGGACGCACGCCGGTCGCGCGCTCGACTGCATCACGGAACTTCGCCGGATGTGCGGTCGCCAAGGTCACGACGGGCACATCCTGGGGCAAATCGGCCTCGCGTGCCGCCGCCAGCCCGATTGCTGTGTGCGGATCGAGCACAACGCTGGCATTTTCGTGCGCCCAGCGCATCGCCATCGCCATGCCGTCGCCGTCGATACGCGCGCTGGCGAACAATTGCGCCGCGCCGCTGCGTTGGGCATTGGTCAGCATCATTGCGCGTCGATCCTCAAACCCCTTCATCTGCGCCGCTGTCGCCGTGCCATCGCGCCCGCCAAGGTCGAACAGCAGCCGCTCGAAATTCGACGACACCTGAATATCCATCGATGGCGTCGCGGTCGGCGTCACTGTTCCGCAACTGTAATCGCCGGTGGACAACGCGCGGTGTAATATGTCGTTGACGTTGGTCGCCACGATCAACCGCGCGACCGGCAACCCCATCTGCGCCGCGACATAGCCCGCAAAGACATCGCCGAAATTGCCCGTCGGCACGCTGAACGCTACCGGCCGGTCGGGCGCACCAAGGCGCACAGCGGCGTAGAAATAATAGACCACCTGCGCCATCAGCCGCGCCCAGTTGATCGAATTCACCGCGGTGATCTGGAACCGCGCGGTCATCGCGGAATCGCCAAACATCCGCTTCACCATCGCCTGCGCGTCGTCGAAACTGCCCTCGATCGCGATGTTGTGCACGTTGGGCGCCAGCACCGTGGTCATCTGGCGGCGCTGGACGTCGCTCACCCGGCCCTTGGGGTGGAGCATGAAGATATCGACCCGGGATCTACCCGCCACCGCATCGATCGCCGCCGAGCCGGTATCGCCCGAAGTCGCGCCGACAATCGTCAGCGGATCGCCGCCGCGCTCGAGAAATTCCTCGAACAGCAGCCCGAGCAATTGCAGCGCGACATCCTTGAACGCCAGTGTCGGCCCATGGAACAGCTCGAGCAGCCACTGCTGCTCGTCGAGCTGCTTGAGCGGGGTCACCGCAGCGTGGGCAAAGCGGCCATAGGCCTGGCGGCACAGTTCGAGCAATCGCTCGGGCGCGATACAATCCCCGACGAACGGCTGCATGACCCGCGCCGCCAGCTCGGCATAGGGCAGCCCCGCCATCGCCGCGATCTCGTCCGCCGAAAAGCGCGGCCACTCGCGCGGCACGTAGAGCCCGCCATCCGAAGCAAGCCCGGCCAGCGTCGCGCCAGCGAAATCGAGCGCCGGGGCGCTACCGCGAGTGGAGACGTATTCCATGAGCCGCGCGGTTAGCGGCGTCAGTCCGACGCGGCAAGCCGCTTGCGCAGCGCGAGGAAGTAGATGACGAGCGCAGTCAGCGCGAACAGGAACC
>JAYUYR010000004.1:0-3198 GCA_043752405.1 Sphingomonas sp.
AGGCGCAGTTCGATCTGGCTGTAATCGGCGCTCAAGAGGATGTTGCCGGGTTCGGCGACGAAAGCTTCGCGGATGCGGCGGCCGTTTTCGGTGCGGATCGGAATGTTCTGGAGGTTCGGGTCGTTCGACGACAGCCGCCCGGTCTGCGCGCCGGTCAGGCTGTAGCTGGTGTGGACGCGGCCCGTTTCAGGATTGATTTGCGCCTGTAAACTGTCGGTATAGGTCGATTTCAGCTTTGCAACCTGCCGCCAGTCGAGGACTTTCTGTGCAATCGGCACACCTTGTCCGGCGAGTTTTTCGAGTTCGGCGGCATCGGTCGAGTAGGCGCCGGTCTTGCCTTTACGCCCGCCTTTCAGTCCCATTTTGTCGAAGAGGATGACTCCCAGCTGTTGCGGGCTGCCGATGGCGAAAGGTTGCCCCGCCATGGCGTGCAATTCGGCCTCGAGCGCACCCATCTGGTGGGCGAATTCGGATGACAGGCGCGCAAGATGCTCGCGGTCAACCTTGACGCCCTCGCGCTCCATTCGGGCGATCACAGGAACCAGCGGACGGTCGACGCGCTCGTAAACGGTCGTCGACGACTCCATCGCCAGTCGCGGTTTCAGGCGCTGCCACAAGCGGAAAGTGACGTCGGCATCTTCGGCCGCGTAGCGCGTCGCGTCACGAAGCGGCACCTGATCGAAACAGAGCTGCCCCCTTCCCTTGCCGCATACCTCGGTAAAGGCGATGCACTTGTGGCCGAAGTGCTGAAGCGCGAGTTCGTCCATGCCGTGGTTGAACGCCTTGCCGGCATCGAGCGCGAAGCTCATCAGCATCGTATCGTCAAAAGGTGCGACGACAACGTCATGACGCGCGAGAATGGTCATGTCATATTTCAGATTATGCGCGATCTTGAGCACGCTCGGGTCGGCCATCAGGGGGCGGAGCCGATCCAGTGCCGTCGCCATCGCAATCTGTTCGGGCTTTTCCGAAAGCAGATCGCTGCCACCATGCGCGAGCGGCACGTAGCATGCGAGACCCGACGCGACGCACAATGAAAAGCCGATCAGCTTTGCCCGCGTTGCATCGAGACCGTCGGTTTCGGTATCGATCGCAACGACGCCCGATGCGGTTGCCGTTGCGATCCACTGGTCGAGCCGGTCGAGCGTCGTGACGGTATCATAGCCGTCGAGATCGAACACTTCGGCAGCGGGCGGCGCTTCGGCCGTTACGGGCGCCGCAGAGGCTGCCGCGCCACCACCCAATTTCGTCAGCAGCGAGCGGAAGCCATGATGTTCGAGGAACGCGCGTAATGGCGCTTCGGGAATACCCTTCAGCAGCAGGTCATCAAGCGGTTCGGGCAGATCGCAATCGTCCTTCAGCGTGACCAGCACTCGGCTCAGCCGCGCCATATCGGCATGGTCGATGAGGTTGTCGCGCAACTTGCCCGGCTTCATGGTGGGCGCGGCAGCCAGTACGCTTTCGAGACCGCCATGTTCGAGGATCAGCTTGGCCGCCGTTTTCGGCCCTACACCGGGGACACCGGGCACGTTGTCGACCGTGTCGCCCATCAGCGCGAGAACGTCGCCCAGTTGTGCGGGTTCGACCCCGAATTTCTCCACAACCTCGGCCGTGTTCAGCCGCCGGTTGTTCATCGTATCGTAGAGATCGAGCCCCGGCTGGATCAGCTGCATCAGATCCTTGTCGGACGACACGACCGTCACTGCCCACCCTTGCGCCAGTGCCGCCTTGGCATAACAGGCGATGATGTCGTCCGCCTCCAGCCCGTCGGTCTCGATGCACGGCAGCGAAAACGCGCGCGTCGCGTCGCGGATCATGGGAAATTGCGGGACAAGGTCTTCGGGCGGCGGCGGGCGCTGGGCCTTATATTTGTCGTAGAGGTCGTTGCGGAATGTCTTTGATGATTTATCGAGAATAACCGCCATATGCGTCGGCCCGTCGGCCTTGTGGAGCGCATCGGCCAGTTTCCACAGCATCGTCGTGTAACCGTAAACCGCCCCCACCGGTTCCCCGCGGATGTTGGTCAGCGGCGGCAGGCGGTGATAGGCGCGGAAGATGTAACCCGAGCCGTCGACGAGATAGAGGTGGTTATTGGCCATATTGCCCGAAGGGATAGCCGAGGCGGCGGGGCGCTACCAGAGCGTCTTGACGGGGTAACGCCGGATGTTCGCGTCGGCCGTTGCAAGTATCGCGTCGAGCGAGATGGCATGGGCGATGAGCATGCGGTCAACAGGGTCACCATGAATGTAATCCAGCCGCGCGGCAATAAAGGCGGCCTTTTCGTCAAAGGGCAGAATTTCAAACTCGAGCCCGTGCCGCAGTATATCCAGCGGCGGTGCATTGCCGAGGCGCCCGCGCTGCTGCAAATCGCCATATTCAAATACAGTCGCAGCACTGACAGCAAAAGGTTCATCGAGCAGCGTTTCCCGCGCATGGACGGGAAGGCGGCGGCTTTGTTCGGTCAGCCAAACAAGGACATGGGTGTCAGCGAGGATCATCCATACCGTACGCTTTACGGCGCCATGCACTATAGTCGCGATGCGCTTTCAACCCCTCGACGCTCGTGTCAACGCCGTCGAACGAATGTTTCCACTGTTCGATGAACGCCTCCCGACGTGCGCGCCGTTGGCTGGCGTTGCTATCGATGGCGGTGTCCAAAGCAACCATTTTGACAGTCGGCACACCGGCCCGGTCGATGACCACATCTTCGCCGCGCACAGCCGCAGCGATCAGCTTTGACAGCTGCGCTTTGGCCTCGCCGACATTGAAGTGCTTGGTCATCTGTGCAAATTAACTTGACCAACCGGCTTGGTCAAGGAACGCGCATGTCCGAACGTAGCACCAAAGACTTCCAGCGCCACCGCCAGCCGTGGACATCCGACGAAATCCAGAAACTCCACCGGCTTGCCGCCAAAGCAATGTCGGTGAAGGCCATTGCCAAGGCGATGACCCGCAGCGAAGAATCGGTTCAGGCGCGGGCGAAACTGGACGGGTTGAAAGTCAGCAAGCTGCGCTGATCATTTCTTTTTCAGGAACTCGGGCGTGGGGTCGGGCGGCAGAAGCCGCAGGGTCCGCAGCGCGGGCTTGATCGCGTCCTTCACTGTCGGCGGCAAGACCCGCTTCAATGTGCGAAACGCAAAGCTGCGTTCGTTTTGCGACGCATCCATGTCGCTGTTTATTCCTTCAGCTATCGGTACC
>JAYUYR010000005.1:0-3195 GCA_043752405.1 Sphingomonas sp.
GAGAGTTTATTCCACACGCGACAGCGCTCGTGGCCGTTCGAGCAATTTATTGATCCGGGCAACGAGTTCCTGCGGAATGAACGGCTTGGTGATGTAATCATTCGCGCCTGCGCGTAGCGAACGGACCACATCATCCTCGCCGGCGCGCGCAGTCAGCATTATGACTGGCAGATCCGTGGTGCGGTCATTCTCGCGCAGAGCTGCGAGCACCTCGGCACCGGTCATCACGGGCATCATGGCGTCGAGAATGACGAGGTCGGGCGCAGTTGTTCGAACGAGTTCGAGCGCCTGTAGGCCATCGCTTGCGACCAAAGTCGAATGTCCAGAGGCCTCGATCCGGAAACGCAGGATCTCGATGAGGATATCGTCGTCGTCAGCAATCAATATGGTGGCCATGCCAAAAGATAGCGCTGCTGCCCCTAAATCCGGTTAACCACCGTGCCCGTAATATTACGGTGGACCCTTAACCAATCTAAGTGCTGAAGAACGACGCTAAAACTCGGCCCATTTCAAGCCACATCACGGCAGATCAAGACCGCCCGCAGCACTAGGCAGTGTGGCGCGCGACGCAGTCCGCCGCGAACCGGTCTCATGCCATTTTTCCCTACACAGCAGGGATTCCACAGGGAATTCCATGATTGTGATCACTATACGCCGATTAAACACCCGGCCTCAGGCAGGCTTCCGGCATTTTTAATCAAAATTCCCTGGTGCGTTGAGCAGGGAACTTCCGTAGGTTGAGATGACACGTCAGGGGATCAATCAGCGACGCAAGATTTGACCGCGCTGCCGCGGCCGTCGCCAGCGTTATTAGCCCCTCGACGACCTTGGCATTCGGGGTGACGAACGGCGAGCCCATGTTGGACATTTGTTACGTGCCCACGCGCTCTCGTACGCCGGATCGCGTTTTGTTGCCGATCGCGGGAAGTCGCCACACAGGGTTCGTCGCGAGATGCTTCAAGTCGCAAAGCATGTCGAAGCCGCTAGCGCTTACTAAAAACGTTGCCGCCTATGTATCGCGCAGGACTGCAACTTTCATTTTCTGAACGTGCTGGACCAGAGTTTCCAACTGTGTACCAGCTCGAGGCGGGCTAGCCCACCGCGCTCAAAAGATCGTCGTTGCAATTGCCGTCTCAAACTGCCGGAGCATTCCAATGTCCAATAATATCTTTGCTAACCCGCGCGTCGAAGACGCAGTGATCACTCAGCTCACACCGAACCCGGACAACGCCCGGACGCATTCAGACAAGCAGATCTCCCAGATCGCGGCGAGTATGAAGCGTTTTGGATTTGTCGTCCCGATCGTGATCGATGACGATGGCAATATCGTTTCAGGGCACGGCCGGTGGGCAGCCGCCTAGCGGCTCGGCATGCGCACCATGCCAATCATTTGCGTCAAATTTTTCGAGTGACAACGACCGCCGCTTTCGCAATTGCTGACAATTGGATCGCTGAACTCCCGGGGTGGAATGACAAGCTTCTGGCCAAAGAGCTTAAGGCTCTCTTAGACAGCGGTTATGACCTCAACATCACCGGGTTCACGACGGCCGATCTCCACATTGGTCCGATCTCTGAGGATTTCACCGAGAAGCACAAAGCTGTCGAGCTACCCGATCCCGAGGCCGTTGCCATTTCACGTGAGGGTGATTTGTGGCGGGTGGGTCCGCACCGTCTGTATTGCGGTAATTCGCGTGACCCCAAAAGCTTTGAGATTGTGCTCGGCTGCGAGTTGGCAACGATGATTTTCTCGGACGGTCCGTACAATGTGCCGATCGTTGGCCACGTCTCAGGCCTCGGCAAAGTGCAGCACCGCGAATTTGCCGAAGCGGTCGGTGAAATGTCGCCGGCAGAATTCACGGCATTCCAGCGCATCGTTATGCGAAATTGCGCGCGTTTCTCGTCCCGCGGGTCGATCCATTATCATTGCATGGACTGGAAGCACATGCGCGAGATCCTCGACGCCGCTGATGGTGTCTATGCTGAGTTCAAGCAGCTGGTCGTTTGGCAAAAAGACAATGCCGGCATGGGTACCTTTTACCGCAGCCAGCATGAACTCATGTTCGTATTTAAATCAGGCAAGGGGAAGCATATCAACAATTTCGGGTTGGGGCAAACCGGTCGTTACCGGACCAACGTCTGGAGCTATGCCGGCGCAAACACGTTTCGCAAAGGTCGCGCCGAAGACCTGGCGGCGCACCCAACAGTGAAAAATTTGGCACTTGTCGCCGATGCCATTCTTGACTGCTCGAATCGTGGCGACCTCATTCTGGACCCATTTTCGGGGTCAGGCACCACGCTCGCTGCAGCTCATCACACAGGGCGGCGTGGCGCTGCGATCGAACTGGACCCACTTTATGTCGACACCGGTCTGCGCCGTCTCTGCGCCACCTCGGGCCTGACCGCAATCCATGCCGATGGCCGCAGCTTTGACGCAGTCGCTGCAGACCGCGCCAATCAGCGGGAGATGGGCAATGACTAAGGGCAAAGATTACGAAGTCGGCTATGGCAAACCACCCAAGCATAGCCAGTTTCAACCCGGACGATCCGGCAACCCCGCCGGGCGCAAGGCTGGAGCGCGAGGTCTAAAAACTGATCTGATAACCGCTCTGGAGGCCACCGACGCGTTTCTTATCAACGGCAAGCGGGTCGAAGGGACCAATCAACAGTTGATGTTGGACACGTTATCGGCGCGAGGCGCGCGCGGCGATATCAAGGCGTCCGCGCTCCTTTTACCGCTGATCCTTAATATCCTGGGGTCAGAAGATCGAGGCGGAGGGCGCCCAAAAATGTCGGCGAACGATCAAGCAATCCTCGATGAGGTGCTTGGCGCATACAGCAGCCCTGTTCCGGACGACCCTCAAATGATGCTCCCACCTCCGGAGGCGACAGATCGCAGCTACGATGATGACGCTTTGGATGAGCGCATCGAAGGAGGCGAAAATGCTTAAGCGCACGCCCGACGATCCGCACGCTGTCTTGCGCGCACTCATGCGGGCAGATTTTGGCGCCTTTATGCGCAAATGTTTTCCGACAATCTGTGGCGGCGACCTGATTGCGTGGAACTGGCATCTTGATGCCATCGTCCACGCGCTGAACCAGGTCCATGAAGGATCAAGCCGTAGGCTGTTGGTCACAATGCCGCCGCGCAACCTGAAGTCTATCGCGATTTCGGTCGCGTGGGTGGCCTGGATGCTT
>JAYUYR010000006.1:0-3191 GCA_043752405.1 Sphingomonas sp.
CGTCGCATCGGATCAGGTCGGAGGTCCGCTCGCATTTGGATTGTTCAAACGCCACATCGCGGTGCCGCAGGATTTCAACAAAGCCTACTCGCCCGCCGAACGTAAGCTCGCGATTGCGCACGAAATGGCACACCACAAATCAGGCGATCTGTTTGCCAATCTGGCCGCTTTCATTGTGCTATGCCTGCAATGGTTCAATCCGCTTGCCTGGCTAAGCTGGAGTGCCTTTCGCTTTGATCAGGAAGCAGCATGCGATGCACGGGTGCTGGCAGGAAAAGACGCCGCTGATCGTGAAATTTACGGTCGTACGTTGGCGCGCACAGCCTTTGACGGTGTACCCACCTTTGCCACGGCGCTTAATTCGCCGAAAACCATAATCGAAAGGTTGCGCAGATTGACGATGAAGGATGCCAGCCCACGCCGCCGCTCGCTTGGCAAGGTAGGCATCTTGACCGCCGCCGCGATTATATTGCCGCTCACCGCGACCGTCGTTCCGGCGATAAGCGCGCACGATGAAGCGGTCCTCGAACCGAACCAATTGGCAATTCTGAAAAAGAACGAAAAAGCGATTAGTGTCAACGATGACGGCAAGACTGTCCATGTTACTAACTATCTGGGAAACAGCGGCAAGGTGACCAAAGTAGAACGTCACGGCAAAACATTCATTTTGCGCACGGACGAAAACTTATCGGATAATGAAATCGACCGTTTGATCGACCAGGTCGAAAATGCGCGTGTCGAAGCCGATGCCGCAACGGTCGCAGCTGATGCCGCTTTGGTTGAGGCTGACAATGCTTTGGCCGAAACCAATGCAGCGAGGGTTGATACCGACCATGCAGTATTAATCGCAAGCCATACTCGCGCAGTCGCTGAATTCGGCCGGGCAGAGGCAATGCGGGTGATGAGCAATATCGATATAGCATCATATATTCCCGAAATCGACATTCGGGAAACAACCAGAAATTGCCGGGAGGGCCAGCCGGTCGCTACCAACGTCCATGGCTTTGACGGCCAGAGCAAATCGCACATCAAGATCGTAATGTGCGGCAAGGGTAAGGGACGTATTGCCCGAACCTCCCCAATTGAAGGATTACGGGATGCGCAGCAAGAATTGCGGAGCAACAGCGACGTTCCCGACTCCATTCGGCGCGATATCGTCATCAAGCTCGAAAAGCAGATCTACCGGCTTGAAAAGGAATTGGACAGAAAGATTCCCGAAGCACCGAAGCCTCCCAGAGCCCCGCGAGAGCCACAAGCTCCTAACTGGGACGCCTGATTCTCAGGCGTTAAAGGGTAGGTCCGTGTCCTACCCCTGTTTTTTTAGATCGCTGCATGCCACATGGTTAGCATGAACTGGCCCGACACTATCAACGCAGGCGAAACCGAACAGCATGAGCCGTTGGTCCGCCGTGTGCTCGCACCTAATCCGTCGCCTTATACCTTTACTGGAACGCAAACCTGGCTGGTTGGTGCGGGCAGCGACGTCGCCGTCATCGACCCCGGCCCTACGAGCAGCGGCAAGAGCATCGGCGACCCTGCCGATATCAACGGAGAAGGTCATGTCGAGGCGATCTTGCGCGCTATCGGCGATGCCAAGGTCGCCGCGATCCTGTGCACCCACACCCACCGCGACCATTCACCTGCCGCCGCCCCCTTGAAAGCCGCGACAGGTGCGCCAATCATCGGCTGCGCGCCTTTGACACTGCGGGACGACGGCCCACGCGCGGATTCGGCGTTCGACCCGGATTATGCCCCCGACCGTATCCTGACCGATGGCGAACGGATATCAGGCGACGGCTGGACTATCGAGGCGGTCGCAACACCCGGCCACACTTCGAACCATCTGTGTTATGCGCTGGTCGAAACTGGTGCGCTGTTCACCGGCGATCATGTCATGAAATGGTCCACCAGCGTCGTCAGCCCGCCCGATGGCGATATGAGCGCATATATGGCTAGCTTGCAGAAACTTCAGGACCGCGACGACCGGATTTACTACCCCGCACACGGCCCCGCCGTCCAGAAGCCACGCCAGCTGGTGCGCGGCATGATCGGCCACCGGCGGCAGCGCGAGCGGCAGATCGTAGAGTTGCTGGAAGACGGCGACGCGCACATCCCCGATATGGTTACCGCGATGTACAAGGGTCTCGACCCACGCCTCACCGGGGCGGCAGGGCGTTCGGTGCTGGCGCATCTGATCGATCTCGAACGGCGGGGTATTGTGGCGAACGGTGACGACCGGTGGCAATTGAAGGCACCAATGCGCACGCTTGAGCTATAAGCGGGAAAATGATAAAGCCATGCTTGACTGGATAAAAATACTGGGAGGTATTCATGGCGAACGTTACCCCTGCGCGCACGGCTTCCACGATTTCCGACAACCGTTTTTTCATGGGCGTGGCGCTGGCGATGGCGCTCGTCATCGTCGCCGGGTTTTCAATGCAATTCGTTATGGGTAGATCGACTTTTGCGGCTCCCCCCTTGGTCCATCTTCACGGCCTTGTTTTCATGGGGTGGGTTTTGCTCTTCGTAACCCAAGCGCACCTCGCGACCGCAGGGCCGTTGGCGCTGCACCGAAAATTGGGATGGATAGCCGCTGGCTGGGTCGTTTTGCTCGTGGTAATGGGGCTTGCGATCACCGCTCATGTCGTGATGGCGGGCACTGTGCCCTTCTTTTTTCGGCCCCAGTATTTTTTGATAGCCAACCCGCTGACGCTTGCCTGTTTTGCGTTGCTCACGGCATCGGCTATCCACTTACGGCGGCGTAGCGACTGGCACAAAAGGCTGCATATTTGTGGAATGGCCTCGATTATCGGGCCGGGTTTCGGGCGATTGCTGCCGATGCCCTTAATGGGTCCACACGCATTCGATATTGCCGTTCTGGTCGGGTTGATGTTTCCGTTCGCCGGCATGGTTCGCGACCTGCGCCGTGAGGGCAGGGTGCATCCCGCATGGCTATGGGGCACCCTTGCCATTGTTGCGATCATTCCGCTTGCGCATCTCGTCGCTTACTCGCCCGTGGGCGATGCAATTTACGGAGGCGTCACCGCTGGCCAACCCGGTGCCAATATTCCCGGCCTCGAATTTGCCCCGCCACCGCCGGGCATGTAGCGCGGATCGGTCATTGTAACCCTGTCGCGCCAGCCTATGTTGTCGCCATGAAGCAAAATTCCTTTCTCTATCCACTCCTCGCC
>JAYUYR010000007.1:0-3187 GCA_043752405.1 Sphingomonas sp.
ATCGTGAGCCATCACCGCAGAATATGCATGGCCCAGATGCAACATACCGGTCGGCGACGGTGCAAAGCGTGAAATTGGCTGTTGACCGCGACTCTCGGCATGTGCTGTCATACGGGCGTCACTGTTTGGCCTGAAAAGGCGTGAGGACACGAAGGGGAACTGGGTAACGCATGTACCATCCCGACCTTATCCGCCACCCCGATGGGTGCCCGGCGCTTGTCCTGAATGCCGACTATACGCCGCTCAGCTATTATCCACTGAGCGTTTGGCCGTGGCAAACCGCTGTCAAGGCAGTGTTTCTCGACCGGGTCGACATTGTCGACCATTACCAGCGAGAGGTTCATTCGCCGACGCATACCATGAAGCTGCCGTCGGTCATTGCACTCAAATCCTATGTCAAACCGTCGCAGCATCCGGCGTTCACCCGGTTCAACGTGTTCCTGCGTGACCGGTTTCAATGCCAATATTGCGGTGTTGGCAATGATCTGACCTTCGATCATGTCGTCCCGCGCGCTTACGGGGGCCGCACGACATGGGAGAATGTGACGACGGCATGTGCGCCGTGCAATCTCAAAAAAGGCGGACGGACGCCGCGTGAAGCCAAAATGGGCCTTCACATCGCACCGATCCGCCCCACGAGCTGGCAATTGCAGGACCATGGCCGCGCCTTTCCGCCAAATTTCCTCCACGATAGCTGGCGCGACTGGCTTTATTGGGACATCGAACTGCTGGCCTGAGGGCGTTGGCAGCTGACGGATTCGTTTCATTATTGCCGTCGCTAACGGCGCTCCATATTGGAGCTTCGTCTACAACAAGATTGATTTTTTGGAGGCGAGCAATTCAGTTTCTATCTTTGAGCCAAGGACGATCAATCGTCGCTTGCTGTATTTCCTTCGTTGCGCTGGCGCTTCTACCCCTTGCGGCGAACGCTAAGTCGCTCGACCGGTCAACGGAGCAAGCTGCTTTGGTCTCCAACAAAATCCTGACTGCGCTAGTCGAAACCAACGGCGTGCCCGGCATGGGAGCTTCGGTGTGGCGCGACGGCAAGGTCATTTGGTCCGGATCTGCGGGCTACCGTGATCTTGAAAAAGGACTGCCGGTCACGTCGGATACCATTTTTCGTCTTGCGAGCGTTTCGAAGTTGATCGCCGTCGCGGCGGCGGCACGACTTGTGCAAGAAGGCGCTCTCGATATCGATCAGCCAGTCGCAGCAATCCTGCCTGATCTTTCGGCAAACTGGTCGCCGTTGACGACGCGACAACTCGCCGCTCACATCGCAGGCCTTCCGCATTACCAGGCCGTCGATATGGATCGCGGGCGGGTCCGCTATGCCACGGTCGGCGATGCCGTCGGCATTTTCAAGGATCGCAATCTGCTGTCGTCCCCAGGCAGCAAATACAGTTACTCGTCGTGGGGCTACACATTGCTGAGTGCGATTGCAGAAAAGCGCGCCGGGATGCCGTTCCTTGATTATGTCGCGAAGCGGATAACGCCTGGTCTGGTCATCGTTCCCGACGCGACCGACAGCGGAAATCCGGCAGCGTCAAAGGCCTATGAGTTTGTCGGCGGACAGGCGCGGCCTGCCGCACCGCATGATTTCAGCTACACTTGGGCCGGTGGCGGCTTCGGCGCGACGCCCAAATCCCTCGCCGAATTTGGTGGCAGGATGATGACGGGTCGGGTTGTGTCGCCGGCAACCTTTCAATGGATGCTCATGCCCGCCACCTTGATTGATGGGAGCGCGATCAAGGATGGTGATGATATCATCGGATTTGGCTGGCGCACAGGCAAGGATGTCGATGGCGATCGAATTGCGCATCATGCGGGCGTGACGTTCGGTGCACGCAGTGCGCTGGTCCTTTGGCCCGACCGGGCGGTTGCCGTAAGCCTGTTGTCCAATGCGCTATGGGTGTCGTCGATAGAACAATCCGCAATGATGATTGCGGCTCCGTTCAAGCCTGCGCCCGCCGGTCTGGTTGCCTCAAAATGCCCAAGCGATGCTTCGCGCTACGTGGGCCGGCTCGGCGACGTCCCTGTGTCGGGTCAAGCCAAATTTGCCGTGGAGGATGGCGTTTGCGTCGGGGATCTGATCATCGATCAGGGCTTTGGCGATTTTCTGAATAATGGTCCGCAAAGGGATGCCTCGAAACTTCGCATCGTGGGTATTGATGCGGCGGGCGGGTTGTCGCGCGCCGCGTTGGTCACCCCAATCGGCGTTTATGATTTCCGGGCGCAATCCGATGCGAGCCACTCTGTCCGCTTCGGCCCGAAGCGGGTTTTGTCAGTGACCTTCCAAAGCAGCTTCTGAAGACCGCTCTCACCCCGCCATCGAATAAGGCCCGCCCCGTTCCAATGCGCGCTTGTAGGCATCGCGCGCCTGAAACCGTTTCACCCATGCGGCGATATTCGGGTGCGTTGCATGCAAGCCATAGCGCCCCGCAATTTCGCCGACGAAGCTCATCTGAATATCCGCGCCCGACAGCGTGTTGCCGACCAGCCAGTCCTTGCCAGCCAACGACGCTTCGACATAGCCAAGGTGATTGGCGATTTCGCTGTCGATACGCGGCGCAAGCGGCGCGGCGGCATCGCCCAGACGCCCGCAATAAAGTTTGAGCATCAGCGGCAGCATCGCCGATCCTTCGGCATAATGGAGCCACTGGTTGTAGACTTCATAATCCGCGCTGTCCGCTTGGGGCGCCAGTGCGCCGCCGCCATGCTTGCGGACGATATGGTCGATAATCGCGCCCGATTCGATGATCGTGCCATGTTCGTCGCTGATGACAGGCGACTTGCCGAGCGGATGGACCGCCTTCAATTCGGGCGGGGCGAGCCGCGTCGTCGCATCGCGCATGTAGAATTTGATGTCATAAGGTGTGCCGAGTTCCTCGAGCAGCCAGAGGATCCGTTGCGAGCGTGATTCATTGAGATGGTGGACAGTAATCATAGCGAGCACTCCTGTTTGACCCTTCGTGCCTTGCCAAAGCGCAGTTGGCAATTGACGCTACGCCTGCTGCGGTGCAGCAAGCGCTGATGGCTTCGATCACACAGAATCCCGACATCCGGTTCCTCGGTCGAATCCTCGGCGATGTGATCCGTGAACTTGGTGGTGAAGCGCTCTATCGGCGGACCGAATATATCCGTTCGACGTCGGTGGACCGCCATCGCGGCGTTACGGGAGCGGATACGG
>JAYUYR010000008.1:0-8100 GCA_043752405.1 Sphingomonas sp.
TCCGACTTAAATCCGGCCAAACCCCTGGTTGTTCGCTGCCGTTACCCGGCGCCCGAAACCACGTCGTTCGACGAGCGGATTAATGTCCTTGTCGAACGCATCGAGGGTTTCGACAAACAGCGGGCGCAATTTCACGACATGCTCGATCATCGTGTCGGGGTCATGGCCCCATTCGATGCATTGCCGCGCATGGGTTTCGATAATCTCGGCAAGATCCCCAAGTGCATCCGCGCCAAATTGCCGCGCCTCGCCTTTCAGCGTGTGCGCCGGCATCACCATGGCGATTGCGTTGTTTTTGCGCACCGCAATTTCAAGCGCATCGACCGACTTCGCCCCATCCTCGCGAAAATAGCCAAGGATACGGATGAAATCGCCTCCCAGCTCGCTGCGTGCGGTTTGAAACGCTGTCCAGTCAATAATGTCGTTAGGCGTTTTGTCCACGCGTCGCTCCCGCCAGGGCCGTGCACGACCCCAAAATGTCCCATCGGAAAAATAGCGTCACAAAGTTAAGGCAGCGTTACCTTGGAAAGCTTCAAGACGCCGGCGCGAACGGATTTTTCGGGGCGCGGAACGTCAACCGCACCGGCACGGCGCCAAAGCCGAGATCACGGCGGATGCTGTTGACGAGATAGCGCCGGTAACTTTCGGGCAGTTGATCGACGCGTGTGCCGAATATGACAAAACTCGGCGGGCGCGACTTGATCTGCGTCACGTACCGCAGCTTGATCCTCTTGCCGCCGGGGGCGGGCGGCGGATTGGCTTCGAGCGCGCGTTCGAACCAGCGGTTTAGTTCGCCCGTCGGGACACGCTTTGACCACGCATCGCGCGTCTCAAACGCTACCTTGAGCAGGACATCGAGCCCCTTGCCCGTCGCCGCCGACACAGTCAGCAAGGGCACGCCCTTGACCTGCGCAAAGCCGTCGTCAAGCGCGGCGCGGACGCCGTTGAACAGCGCCGATTGTCCTTCGGCCACGTCCCATTTGTTGAGCGCAATCACCATCGCCCGGCCTTCGGTGAAAATCTGGTCGGCAATGCGCAGATCCTGCGCTTCGAGTCCGCGTGTCGCATCGAGCAGCAGGACGACGACTTCGGCAAAATCGATGGCATGAGCGGTGTCGGCGGCGGACAGCCGTTCGAGCTTGTCCTCGACCTTCGCCTTTCGCCGCAACCCGGCGGTGTCGATCAGGCGAACCGGTTTGCCTTCAAATTCCCACTCGATGCTGATCGAATCGCGCGTAATTCCGGCTTCGGGACCCGTGATCATCCGGTCTTCGCCAAGCATTTTGTTAACGAGCGTAGACTTGCCGGCATTCGGCCGTCCGACAATCGCCATTTTCAGCGGTCCGCCTTCGGCCACTTCCTCTTCTTCGTCCGCCTCGACGTCTTCGCGGTCGAGATGCGGTCGCAATGCCTCGAACAAATCTGCGAGCCCCTCGCCGTGCTCCGCCGACAGCGCAACCGGGTTGCCGAACCCGAGCGAAAACGCTTCGTAAAAACCGCCGTCACCGCTCGACCCTTCCGCCTTGTTGGCGACCAGCACGACCGGGGTCTTCGAACCGCGCAACCAGCGCGCTATTTCTTCGTCAAGCGGGACAAGACCGGCGCGCGAATCGATCACGAAAAGTGCGACATCGGCCATATCGACCGCCGCCTGCGTCTGTACCCGCATCCGCCCGGGCAAAGTCTGTGCATCCTCGTCCTCGAACCCCGCCGTATCAACCAACCGGAAATTGAGACCAAGCAAATATGCATCGCCTTCGCGCCGGTCGCGCGTCACCCCTGGCCGGTCATCGACCAGCGCTATCCGCTTGCCAACCAGCCGGTTGAATAGCGTCGATTTGCCCACATTGGGGCGTCCGATAATGGCAACGGTCGGCAGGGGCATATTTGAACTTTAGGGGCGAGGTGACGACTCAACAACGTCGTCATTCCCACGATAGTTTTAACGAAAAGCGGTCAGCTTTCCCGAATTGTCGAGAATGTACAGCGTCGAATTGGCAACGACCGGCGACAGGAACACCGGTGCACCGATCTTGGTCGTCGACTGCACCTTGCCGTCGGTAGCACCGACGCTGACCATCTGCCCTTCGGACGACGCCAGTATCAGGCGATCCCCTGCCAGAACGGGGCCGCTCCAAGACACCGGACCGTTCTTCGACTTTTCCTTGCGATAGCGCTGCAACGGCGTCGACCAGCGTACTTTGCCTGTTGCCCGCGCGATGCACAGCAGCTTGGCCTCATCGGTCACGACGAACAGCCATTCGCCCGAAACCCACGGTGTCGAAATGCCCGCAACGTTCATTTCCCAAAGCCGCTGGCCGGTAACGAGTTCGAGGCTGACCATCCGCCCGCCCTGCCCTACGGCAAAAACGCGACCCTGATCGATCACGGGATCGGCATCGATGTCGGACAAGGTGCCCACCGACGTGTTGATGCTCGTCCGTGACAGCGCGTCCTGCCACACGGTGCGCCCATTTTCATAGCGATAGGCGTTGAGATCGCCCGACGAAAAGCCTGCAACGACCGTACCCTGTGCCACAGCCGGTGCCGCGACACCGAATACCCCCGCCAACTGCACGGCAGCAGCTTCGGACCATTCGACATTCCCGTCGGCAGCCTTCAGTGCGAACAACTGATTGTCCTGGCTCATCGCAAACACATTCCCATTGGCCACGGTCGGTGCCCCCCGCAGCGGACCACCGGGGCGCTTTTTCCAGACGACCGAACCGTTGGCGACATTCAGCGCACCGACATCGCCCAAGCCGTTGGTTGCATAGAGGAACGCTCCTTCGACACTAACGCCCCCCCCAAACAGCGACGCCTTGTTCTTACCGCCATCACCGAACTGCACCGACCACAACCGTGCACCACTGGCGGCGTCGAAGGCGGTAATCTCGGCCGTCGTGCCCATTACATACAACTTGCCGTCGGCAATCACCGGCGAGGCCGCAAGCCGGGCTTCCTTGGTCGCGCCCACAATCTTTGCAGTCCAAGCCGTGCCCAGCGTCGCTCCCAGCGCCGGATGCCCCATCGATTTCGAAGGATTGCCGCCGGGCTGTGTCCAGCTGTCATTGGGTGCAGCTACAGGAAGCGTTACTGTGACATCAGCCAGCGACGGCTCGACTTCGACACCGGTCTCCGACGTCAGGATGGCAATCCGATCGCCAAGCAGTGCCGTTTTCGGCTTTCCGCCCTTAAACACGCCGCACCCGCCAAGAACAGTCAACGCAGCCAGCGCCAGCAGCGCTTTATTCGATTTCATCATTGTCACTAAATGCCCTTTGCCGAAGTCGCTTCGACTCCCATGATCCCTGCCAACTGAACGATGCGCGAACGGATCGTCTCTGGCACGCTTTTGTCTTTTGCGATCGCACCGAACATCGCGCCGGCCAAGTCGTTCTTGCCCATTCTCATATACGCCATGCCGACCATTTCACCCGCACTGCCGAACCACGGATTGCCCTGCACCGCGAGCGGTCTGAGCCGCGCGACAACGTCTTCTGGCTTCATAAGATCGAATTCGGCCGCCGTCTGCTGCACCAGTGCAAGGTCGCGGTATGGCTGCTCGAGCGAACCATCAGCAGCAATCGCCCCGAACAGCCGCGCCGCCGTCTTCGCATCGCCCTTGTCGAGCGCGAGGTCCGCCTGGGTCAGTCGGGCGGCGATGGCAACGCCCCTGGACTTGGCGGCAGCCAGCGTGTCGAGCTGCGGCGTGATTGCATCGGCCTTGCCCGCAGTCAGGTCATCGAGCGCCGTGCTGAGTTGCTCGCCTTCGATGCCACGCTTGGTCTCGCGGTCATTCTGCCACCAGAGATAACCTGCGAATAGCGCCAGCCCGCCGATGACGGCCGCGACGATCCAATACCCGTAACGCTTCCAGATACCCAACGCCTGATCGCGGCGTAGCTGGTCATCGACTTCGCGGATGAATTCTTCGTTGGTGGTAGGCGGTACGGCCAAGGGGGCGTGCTTTCGGCAAGAAATCTGGCGGGCAGCTTTAACGACGGTTGTCCGGCGCGGCTAGTCCCTGCGCTCAAGCCTTCGCAACGTATATCTGGTCCGCTGTGGGAAACGTCCGCGCCCTGACATCGGCCGCATAGGCCGCCGCAGCCTCGCTGACGAAATCAGCCATTGCACCATAGCGCTTCACAAAACGCGGAGTCCGCTCGAACAGGCCGAGCATGTCTTCGGTGACCAGCACTTGCCCGTCGCATTTCGCCGACGCGCCAATCCCGATGACTGGGACATCGACCGTGGCCGCCACGGCATCGGCCAGTGTCTCAACCACACCTTCGAGCACCATCCCCATTGCACCGGCCTGTGACACCGCCTTGGCATCGTCGAGGATCCGCGCATATTCGGCCTGACTGCGCCCGCGTGCGCCATAGCCGCCCAACTGGTTCACCGCTTGCGGCGTCAAGCCGACATGCCCCATTACCGGAATGCCGCGCGCCGACAGGAACGCGATCGTCTCGGCCATCGCCACCCCGCCTTCGAGCTTTACGGCAGCGCACCCCGTTTCGGCCATGACACGGGCGGCACTGGCAAAGGCGGCTTGCGGTGACGCCTCGTAACTACCGAACGGCATGTCGACGATCACGACGCTGTGATAACTCCCGCGCACGACCGCCGCACCGTGGGCGCACATCATGTCGAGCGTCACAGGCAGGGTCGACGGCAACCCGTATATCAGCTGTCCCAGCGAATCACCGACCAGCAGGATGTCGCAATGCGGATCAAGCAATTGCGCCATCCGCACGGTGTAGGCGGTAAGCATCACGAGCGGTTCGGCGGTGATACCCTTTTGCTTGTGCGCGCGGATTGCGGGCACAGTCAGCCGCTTCATCGGCACCGGCGTCGGGTTTGCGCGGCTGGTCGATGTGTCGATGGTGTAGGTCGTGGACATCGCGTTGGTTTAGCGCGCCAGAACGCTCAAGTCACCCGACCTTCACACCCTTCCAGAACGCAATCCGGTCCTTGATCTCAGCTGCGGCCGTTTTCGGCTCGGGATAATACCACGCCGCATCGCGGTTCTCCGCGCCGCCCGCGCTGACGGAATGATAATGCGCCGTGCCTTTCCATGGGCAGACACTCGTCGTCGCGCTGTCGGTCAGAACCCCTGCCGCAACGCTGGCGCGCGGGAAGTAATGATTGCCCTCGACCACGACCGTATCATCGCTTTCGGCAATCGTGACGCCGTTCCACATTGCCTTAACCATGATATCATCCTCCTGTGTCATCCCGTCACTTGCTCCCGCTGCGTCGCACTGGCAAGACGCGCGCATGCAATATTGGCTGATGAAATCGGAACCGTCGAAATATAGCTGGGCCGACCTGATCCGCGACGGTCGCACGATCTGGGACGGGACACGTAATTATCAGGTCGGCATTTACCTGCGCGCGATGGCACTGGGCGACCCGATCTTCTTCTATCACTCGAATGAGGGGCTTGAGGCGGTGGGCATCATGGAAGTCGTTGGCCTCGCCCACATCGACGCAACCGATCCCAAGGGCGTCTTCTACGCCGTCGACGTCGCCCCCGTGAGCGCGCTCGCCAAGCCTGTTACGCTAGCCGCAATGAAAGCCGAACCGGCGCTGGCGGACATGGCGATGTTCAAACAGTTCCGCCTGTCGGTCGTCCCACTCGAAAAGCGGCATTGGGATGCGATCCTGCGGATGAGCGAGGGGTAGGTTGGAGGCGGTTTTCGACACCAAAGATGCCATAAAGAGCCTGCGTACACTCAACCAGACCTACCTTTCGGCAAGGAAGCGTGGACCAGTGCCGGTTGCGCCAGCGCGATCGCCGGGATTGTAGAGTTGGCATCGCTCCAGCGAGAGGCATCCGCAACCGATACAGCCGTCAAGCCGGTCACGTGTTCGCGTTAATTCGGCGATGCGGTCATCAAGCAATTGCCGAAATGAACTGGCAATTTGCTTCCAGTCCTTCGCATTTGGCGTTCGACAATGAGGCAGCTTTTTGAGTTCTAGTGCGATAGCCTCGATTGAAAGTCCAAGCTGTTGAGCGATCCGAATAAACGACAGGCGCCGAATGTCGGAGCGTAGGAAGCGCCTCTGCCCGCCCGAACTACGGAAAGGCGCTATGAGCCCCCGAGCTTCATAAAACCGAATTGCAGAAACCGAAATGCCCGTCCGGCGCGTAAGATCACCGATGGAAACGATGTCGCTCGGATTCATTTTAAATGCCTACTTAAAGCTTGACCTCAACTTAGGTTGAGGTTGTATCCGATTCGCGTCAAGCACTTTGAAACAAGGAGCACGGTCGATGACGCAGGCAATTTTGGAACATGTGAATATCGCGGTTGGGAACCCTGACCGGACGGCGGCCATGCTGTCTCATCTCTTCGACTGGAACATTCGCTGGAAGGGGCTGGGGGGCAGTGGCGGGCGCTCTATTCATATTGGGACGGCAACCGGCTACATTGCCGTTTCCTCAATGAAAAACTCCGACGGAACACCTCTGGCTCACGGCAAAGGACGTCCTCTCACCCACGTTGGCATTGAGGTGACAAATCTCGACGACGTCGAGCGTCGCGCCCAAGAGTTCGGGCTGACTTCCTTCAACCACGGTGACTACGAGCCTGGACGAAGGTTCTACCTCCTCGATAACGACGGCATTGAGTGGGAGATCGTCAGCTATGCGTCCCCGCAGGCCTGACAGCCGCCTTTCCGGATGCCACCAATTTCAGAATAAAGTTGTTACCTCCACACAACAATATTTCCTACACTCCCGGAAAACCCGTTTCTCGTAAGCCGGGATTCTTTAGTGCGACTTTTGTCTGACTCTTGAAAAAGTCCGTACCCGTTACTTACCGCCCTCTCGCCGGCCCGCCCCGTCCGCCACCACCAGAACCACCGCCCCTTGGTCCGCGCTTGGTTTCGACGATCGGCGGCTTGCCCGGACCACGGGGACCGCGCGGGCCTTGTGGTCCTCTGGGCGGTCCATCAGGGCGCGGGCCGCTGTGCACCGGCCGCTGCGGCGCGCCTTTGGCGACGTTATAGCCTTCTTTGAGCAACCGGTTGAACGTTGCCCGCGTGCTCGCGCTGAGCGCTGATTGCACTTCCTTGGGCAAATCGGCGAGCGTTGTGTTGGGATGCACCGCGCCTAGGTCACGCGCCAGCACATTGGTCAACCCGCCCGCCGCCGCTTTCCAGGCAACGATGGCGTCGAGAACAGCCGCGACCAGCGCGTCCTGCATTATGTCGGTGGCTGACTTTTCCATGCGTCGCCCAAAGCCACGTCAGCGCGTCCGCGTCAACCGAAGGTTTGCACCCAATCATCGGGTTTGAACCCGACGAGCAACGGCCCCGCCCTTTCGACCACGGGTCGTTTGATCATCGACGGGTTGGCAACCATCAACGCAATTGCCCTGGGGCGGTCGATATCTGCCTTTTCGGCATCGTCCAATTTTCTAAATGTCGTCCCGGTTCGATTGAGCAACGGTTCCCAACCGACGCTATCCGCCCAGCGGTTTAGCGTTGCGGTATCCACACCGGCTTTCTTGTAATCATGAAAGGCATAAGCCACGCCGGCCGCATCGAGCCAGTGCCGCGCTTTCTTTACCGTGTCGCAATTGGCAATCCCGAAGACGGTAACCGTCATCGCAACCAGCCGTGACCGGCTGCCTTCCCTGAAAACCACACGGCCATCACGCCCACCGCAATGATGAATGCGGGAAATACCGCTACAGTTGGACCCACAGTGGTCAGGATCGGCGTTGCCGCAAAGGTCCAGCCGAACTGCACTACGACCGCGATTAGCGAAACAATAAACAACGACCGTGATATCCTCAATCTGAGCAGCAGGGCGATCCCGCCCGCTAGGCCGACCCACACCGCCACCGCATAGGCACTCGTCACCCACGCGGGCACCATTTTCCAGATTTCCTGCTGCGCTATGGGCAGCTGCGCCATATCAGCGACGCTCATCGACACCTGGCTGACATAAGCATAGCAGCCAATGCATTCCCACAGGATGATGATCACTGCGACAACATAAAACCATGTTGGTGGCTTGGTCATGACACGCTCCCCCCGCGATTATTGTGACGGCGGGTATATCACGCTTCGGACGAGGCGCTA
>JAYUYR010000009.1:0-8078 GCA_043752405.1 Sphingomonas sp.
CTCGAACGGATGAATGCCGATGCGACATTGCTGGTGATCGATACCAATCCCGATTTCATCGACTATCTGAAAGAAACCATTGTCGATCCGCGTTTTCTCGCCGTGCTCGGGTCAGCGGCCGACGTCGGAAGGATCGTCGCCGATGCCGGATTCGAAAAAGCCGACTATGTCCTGTCGGGCCTGCCCTTCTCGACACTGCCCAAGGGGGTGGGGGCAAGCATTGCCAGCGCCACCCATGCTGTCCTGCGCAGCGGCGGCGGGTTCCTCGTCTATCAGTTCAACCGCAAGAGCCGTGATTTCATGGCCCCGCACTTCGCGCGGATCGACCGCGGGTTCGAAGCGTGGAATATCCTGCCCTGCTGCCTGTTCTGGGCGTGGAAGGACTGATTACTCCACACCGAAGTTGAGGCGGCGGGCGACGTTGTAGTCCATGACGGCGACCACGAAATAGCTCATGGCGCGCTTTGCCTTTGCTACCCATGTCCTCCAGCCAGTGTAATCGGGCAAAAGCTGTTCGACCGAATCGGCAACCTCACCGTCGATATAGGCGCGGACATGCGTGGCAAACGCCGCATCATCGATCCGCAGCATGATCTCGAGGTTGAGGAACAGGCTGCGCATGTCGAAATTGGCACTGCCGATATAGACCAGGTTGTCGATCAGGATCAGCTTGGTGTGCAGCCGCGACGGCGCATATTCAAACACGCGCACGCCCTTGCGCAACAGGCCCGGATAGGTGAAACGCGCCGCGCTGATGGTTGCACTGTTATCCGATTTGGATGCCGTGATGATCCGGGCATTCCCGCGCTGGCCGATTTGGTCGAGGCGGCGGAGCATTGCAGGATTGGGCGCGAAATAGGCCGCAATCATCGACAGGCTTTTGGCAGTCATCATGTCATCACGCACACTGCGCGCCCACGGCGACAGCCGCCGGGCCGGCCCCCCGAGCAACCAGCGCGTGCTGCCTGCGGGGTTGCTCCAGTCGAGCAAGGCTTTGCGCAGGTCGCGCATTCTTGATTTAGGACGCTTGGTGCATCGTTGCAGTGTATCGAAATAACCCGACAATCGCTTTGCCGCCTCGCCCTCGACGCTCAATCCCAGGTCGCGCCACGCGGTCTCGCCGCTGCTCGCGAAGTAATCGGCGGAAACATTGAAACCGCCGATGATCGCGCGGACGTCATCAGCAAGCGCAATTTTCTGGTGGTTGCGCAGCAGATAGCGTCGACCCCAGCGCGGATGAAAGGCGCAAACGTCGATGCCAGCGGCAGTCAGGGGTTTGAAAAATGCATCGTGCGACGACGCATCGCTGCCAAAACCATCGACAATCAAAGCAACTTCGACACCACGATCGGCGGCAGCGAGCAGCGCATTGTGGACCCGTTGCCCGGCTTCGTCGTCGGCATAAACATAGTATAGCAGTTTCAGGCTGGTCTTGGCGCCGTCGAGCAGCTCGACAAGCGCTTCGAGCCGTTCGGGCCCCTCGATCAAAAGCGCAAGACGATTGCCGTCGACGTCATACGGTTTGACCATGCGTGCACCCTTTGCGCGGCAATGTTGCTTTTGCAAGCGACGGTTGCTAGGGGTTGCGTTCGCATTCAGTGGCAAGATTTTGAAGGAAGCGTTCGATGGCGCGCGTAACAGTCGAGGATTGTGTCGACAAAATTCCCAACCGGTTTGATCTGGTTCTGCTCGCCGCTCAGCGCGCGCGCCAGATTTCGGGCGGTGCCGAACTGCTGCTTGAACGTGACCGCGACAAAAATCCCGTCGTTGCGTTGCGCGAAATCGCCGAGGACATGGTCGTTCCCGAGGATCTGCGCGAAGCCGTGATTTCGAACATGCAGCGCGTGCAGGTCGACGATGATGATGTCGTCGACGAAATGGGCTCGCTCAGCCAGTCGGCCGAAGCGCTTCGCCTGACTGCCGCGGCACCCCCGCGCAACCAAAATCTGGGCGGCGATTACGACGGCTAAGTAGCGTCGGTCGCAAATAGCATCGCATCGTCGGCAAACGCCTTGAACTCGATCGCATTGCCGCTCGGGTCGTAAAAGAACATCGTGGCTTGTTCGCCCGCCTGCCCTTTGAACCGGACATGCGGCGCGATGACGAAATGCGTGCCCGCTGCTGCAAGGCGCTCGGACAATTCAAGCCATTGCGCCATCGTCAGCACCACGCCGAAATGCGGGACAGGGACGTCATGGCCATCGACCGGGTTGGTTGTCACGACATGGTCTGACGCTGACAGATGCGCGACGATCTGATGCCCGAACAGGTTGAAATCAATCCATTGGTCCGAGCTGCGTCCTTCGGGACAGCCGATAACGCGGCCATAGAAATCGCGCGCGATGTCCAGGTCGTGGACCGGAAAGGCAAGGTGGAACGGCCTCATCCCGTCGCCACACGTTCGATGGCGACGCGCGCTTTCATGGCGCGGGTGCAGCTTTCGATTTCGGTCCACCCGGGTTTGGTGGCGCGAACGATTTTCACCTGGTTCAGGATCATATCGCGGACGGCTTCGCGGCTTTGCCCGGTGGCGTCCATCGCGTCGGCACCGATGATCGCTGTATAGAATGCACCGTCGGCCGCCAGCGCGGGGTCTCGATGGACGGCGATCACCGCGACACAGCGCAAATCGCTGGCGATATCGGGGGGAAGCAAGGGTGCGGAAGCCGCGACGGCAAGGGCAATGAGGATCATGAACCGTGACTTAGCCGACCCGGTTGCGCCTGTCACACGCACAGGCGATAGCGCGAATATGATGCGATACCCGAAAATGATTGCGCTGGCGGCGGGCATGGCGTCGGCGACCGGTTTTGCGCCGCTTGACCTGTGGCCGGTGACATTAGCGGCGTTCGCGCTGTGGATGTGGCTGGTTGCCGACGCGCCGAACTTGCGCGGTGCCATGGCGCGCGGATGGTGGTTCGGGCTTGGCCATTTTACGGTGGGCATGAACTGGATTGCGGGGGCGTTCCGCTTTCAGGAAACGATGCCAGTCTGGCTCGGCTGGGTCGCGGTGGTGACGCTGGCGCTATATCTGGCAGTGTATCCGGCGGTGGCTGCGGGACTGGCGTGGCGCTGGGGACGGCCACGCGGCACGGTATACGTGCTTGTCTTTGCCGCATCATGGCTCGTGACCGAATATCTGCGCGCGACGCTTTTCACCGGTTTTGCCTGGAATCCCTTGGGTGTCGTGATGGTGCCGACACCGGCGGACGGGCTGGCGAAGATCATCGGCACTTACGGTCTTTCGGGCTGTGTCATCCTGGTGGCCGGCGCACTGGTCTACCACCGGCGCATCGTCGCTTTTCCGGTCACGCTCGCGTCGGCATTGCTCGCCGGGTGGCTGATCACGCTCGCGGCAGGCGATCCTGGGCGCAGCGACAGGATCGTCCGCATTGTCCAGCCCAATATCGGCCAGCAGACCAAGCATGACGAAAGCTTCGATGAACTGAACTGGAGCAAACTCGCCAGCCTGACCGGCCCGCCGACAGCGCAACCGCGCCTGATCCTCTGGCCCGAAGCCGCTGTACCTTATTTCCTCGAAGAGGAACGCTGGGCGCGCGAGCGAATCGCGAGTCTTATGGGGCCAAAGGACATCGTCCTGACCGGCGGTGATTCGTTCGTGTGGGACAAGGCGGGCAAGACTGTCCTCGCGGCGCATAATGCGTTGTTCGCCGTCATTCCCGATAGCCGGTTGATCGCGCGCTATGACAAGGCGCATCTGGTGCCCTACGGCGAATATCTACCGATGCGACCGTTGCTGTCGGCAATCGGCCTGTCGCGACTTGTGCCCGGTGATATCGATTTCTGGCCGGGGCCAGGGCCGCAAAGCATCACGCTGCCGGGCTTTGGCAAGGCTGGTATCCAGATTTGTTACGAAATTATTTTCTCGGGCCAGGTGATTGACGCGAGCAACCGCCCCGACTTCCTCTTCAACCCGTCGAACGATGCGTGGTTCGGCGCATGGGGCCCGCCCGAACATCTCGCGCAGGCACGGTTGCGCGCAATCGAGGAGGGGATGCCGGTTGTCCGGTCGACGCCGACCGGCATTTCGGCGGTGATCGATTCGAACGGCGCGGTGCTGGTCGCGCTGCCGATGGGCAAGGCGGGCTTTATTCAGACCTCGCTACCCAACGTCGCCCCGCCGACGCTGTTCGCGCGCTTCGGCAACATCCTGCCGTTCGGGTTCGCATTAACCCTGATCGGCTTTGCCGTTGCCCTTCGCCGTCGGCAACGCTAAGGCCACGGTTCACACATAAAGACTTCTTTATATCTCTCGAGCAGGATTTGCCCATGCGTGCCAATTACCTCTTCACTTCGGAAAGCGTTTCGGAAGGTCATCCTGACAAGGTTTCGGACCAGATTTCGGACGCCATCGTCGATCTGTTCCTCTCCAAGGACCCCGAAGCGCGAATCGCCTGCGAAACGCTGACGACGACGCAGCTCGTGGTCCTCGCGGGTGAAATCCGGGGTAAAGGGATCATGGACGAAGCGGGCAACTGGGCACCTGGTGTTCGCGACGAGGTCGAGGCTACGGTGCGCCGGACGGTCAGGGAAATTGGCTATGAACAGGATGGTTTCCACTGGGAAACGCTGACCTTCATGAACAATCTGCACCCGCAATCGGCGCACATTGCACAAGGTGTCGATGCCGGCGGCAACAAGGACGAAGGTGCCGGCGATCAGGGAATCATGTTTGGCTACGCTACCGACGAAACGCCCGACCTAATGCCCGCCACGCTTTACTATTCGCACAAGATCCTGAAGCGCATGGCCGAAGACCGTCATTCGGGGGCAGCGCCGTTCCTCGAACCCGATGCCAAGAGTCAGGTGACGTTGCGTTACGAAGGCAGCATTCCCGTCGCCGCGACGGCCATCGTCGTCTCGACGCAGCACGGCAAAGGCTATGACGAAGGCGAAAACGAAGCCGAACTCCACGCCTATGTGAAGAAGGTCGTCGCCGAAATCCTCCCCGCCGACCTGCTGACCGAAACCGAATACCACATCAACCCGACCGGCAGCTTCGAAATCGGCGGGCCAGACGGTGATGCGGGCCTGACCGGTCGCAAGATCATTGTCGATACCTACGGCGGCGCGGCTCCGCACGGCGGCGGCGCGTTCAGCGGGAAAGACCCGACGAAAGTCGATCGGTCGGCGGCGTATATCACCCGCTATCTTGCGAAGAATATTGTGGCGGCGGGTCTCGCCACGCGCTGCACGATCCAGCTCGCCTATGCCATCGGCGTGTCGAAGCCGCTGTCGCTTTATGTCGATACGCATGAGACCGGCACGGTGGGCGATGACGTCATCGAGGGCGTATTGACCAAGCTGGTCGATCTGACCCCGCGCGGCATCCGCACGCATCTGGGCCTCAACAAGCCGATCTATCGCAGGACCGCCGCTTACGGCCACTTCGGCCAAAAGGCCGAGGGCGATTTCTTCCCGTGGGAGAAAACCGACCTCGTTGCCGATCTGAAAGCGGCACTGGCGTAAGCGGTCGGCGCTGCGTAAAGCCGTGCCATGTCGATCATTCTCATACTCGCCGCCACGGTGATGGCAGCTCCGACTACGGCTGAAACCGATGCGATGTTCGCAGCGGCGGGCGGCGTGCGGCGCGGCAAGGCGTGGACGATGTGCCGCGAAGACCCGCGCGAGACGCTGCGCATCGACCTGCACCGCGACCTCAATGGCGACGGGCGCAAGGACGTGATCGTCGTCGAGGACAGCGCCCGTTGTTACGGCGGCGACGGCACATCGTTCGTGCTGCTTGCCGGACAGCCCGGCGGCAAGTGGAAGAAAATGCTCGGCAGCATCGGTGTCGCCGAAGTGCTCGACCAGTGGCGCGGTGTCGCGAACTGGCCCGACATTTCGGTCGGCGGGCAAGGTTTCTGCTTTCCGGTGCTGCGCTGGAGCGGCCGCGACTACGCCAACCACCGCCGCGAATATCTTGGCAAGCCCTGCCGCTAAACTTTGTGAGCGATCCCGTAACGATCGGCCGCCTGTACGGGCGGCGCGCGGGGCATAAGCTGCGCGAGGGGCAGGCGGCGCTAGTCGAGGATCTGTTGCCTCGGCTCGCGGTGCCCGAGGGGCAGCTCGATTCGCGCGCATTGTTCGGCGATGATCGCCCGCTCGAACTCGAAATCGGCTTTGGCAGCGGCGAACATCTGGCGGGGCAGGCCGAAATGCGCCCCGGCACTGGCTTTATCGGCTGCGAGCCGTTCCTGAATGGCGTCGTTGGCGCGTTGGGGCATGTGCAGGAGCGCAGCCTGACTAACATCCGCCTGCACATGGGCGACGCGCTCGACGTGCTCAACCGCCTGCCCGGTGCGTCGCTCGAGCGTGTCTATCTGCTCCATCCTGACCCGTGGCCCAAGGCACGTCACGCCAAGCGGCGGTTCATGAATGCAGGGCCAATCGACATGGTCGCGGCCAAGCTGAAATCCGGCGGCGAATTCCGCTTCGGCACCGACCACCCCATATATGTCGCACATGCGATGATGATCATGAACGGTCGACGCGATTTCGACTGGCAGGTTTCATCCGCGCAGGACTTCCTCACTCGTCCTGCCGACTGGCCCGAAACCCGCTACGAACGCAAGGCACGGCGCCTCGGGCATGAAGTGTGGTATTTCCGATACCTCAAGATTTAGGCGTCAGTTTGAGCAAGCGTCCTTCATCCTCGAGCAGCCAGATCGCGCCGTCGGGCCCTTGTTCGACGTCGCGGATGCGCGTGCCCATGTCGTAGCGTTCGGCTTCGCGGGCTTTATGACCGTCAACCGCAACGCGGATCAGCGCTTGCGATGACAGGCCACCAATGAAGATGTTGCCTGTCCACGCAGGGAACAGCTTGCCCGAATAGACAATGAGGCCCGCCGGCGAAATCACCGGATTCCAGGTGACTTTGGGTGCTTCGAATTCGGGCCGGGTCGAATGATCGGGAATGTCGCGCCCGTCATAATGGTCGCCGTTCGAGACGATGGGGTAGCCGTAGTTTTTGGCTTTCACGACGATGTTCAGTTCGTCGCCGCCCTTTGGCCCCATTTCCTGTTCCCACAATCGGCCCTGCGCATCGAACGCGATGCCGAGCGGGTTGCGGTGACCATAGCTCCAGATTTGCGATTTGATGCGGCCCTGATCGTAGAAAGGATTGTCGCTGGGGACCATGCCGCCGTCGGTCAGGCGAATGATTTTGCCAAGGTTGCTGTTCATGTCCTGCGCGGGCGTGAATTTCTGGCGGTCGCCGCTGCTGATATAGAGCATGCCGTCGGGTCCGAACGCGAGGCGGTGGCCGTAATGACCGCGCCCGCTGACTTTGGCTTCCTGCCGCCAGATCACCTGCAACCCATCGATGCGCGCTGTCTTGCCGTTCATCACCAGCTTGCCGCGACCGACCACGGCGCCGCGCATGTCGCGGTCGCCGGCCTCGACCCAACTGAGATAGACAAAGCCATTGCCTGCGAAATCAGGGTGGACGATGACATCGCCCAATCCGCCTTGCCCACCGGCATCGACTCTGGGCACACCGGTGACCGCAGTGCGTTTGCCGGTCGTGGTATCGACAAGCCAGAGCTTTCCGGCCTTTTCTGTAACCAACATCGCGCCGGTCATCCGCACCCCGCGTCCCGGCAGAAAAGCCATTGCCCAAGGCGAATCGAACGTAGCGACGGGCGTCGGGACGAATGGTTTGGCGGGTTGTGCCGGGGCAGGGCCGGTCGAACAGGCGGCAAGTGCGAAAGCGAATGCAAACGCAGGCGGATATGGGGTGCGGGTCATCAAAGTCTCCATGAACGGTCTTGCCGATAGGGGGGTAACTGGGTATACGCCGAAAAATATTCCTTACATCGGTAACTTTGTTCGGGTTCGAGGCCAACAGGCTTCGGGCACCCAAGACGCATATTTGGAGAGATTGTTGGCCGACATCGCCGCCCTGACTGCCTTGATCGAACCCGAAGCAGAAGCGCTCGGGTTGCGACTCGTGCGCGTCGGCATGTTCGGTGGGACGTCCGATCCCACATTGCAGGTGATGGCCGAGCGGCCCGACACGCGGCAATTGACGCTTGATGATTGCGCGACACTCTCGC
>JAYUYR010000010.1:0-8050 GCA_043752405.1 Sphingomonas sp.
CTTTTTGATGGGCGTGATGGACAAGTTGAAAGCGGCACCGCCCGCCGTGACGCTCCCTGTCGACCGGATCATCATGGACGATTGCATCGCGGCGATGGCGTCGTTGCCCGATGCCTGTGTTGATATGGTATTTGCCGATCCGCCCTATAATCTGCAACTTGGTGGCGACCTGTTCCGGCCCGAGGGCGGGCGTGTCGATGCGGTCGACAACGACTGGGACAAGTTCGATACATTCGCGGCCTACGACGCCTTTACCGCCGCTTGGCTCGCCGAAGCGCGGCGCATCTTGAAGCCGCGCGGCACCCTCTGGGTGATCGGCAGTTACCATAATATCTTTCGCGTCGGGTCGCGGTTGCAGGACGCAGGTTTCTGGATTCTGAACGATGTCGTGTGGTGCAAGACCAACCCGATGCCTAATTTCAAAGGCACGCGATTTACCAACGCGCATGAAACGCTGATCTGGGCATCGCGCGATGAGGGATCAAAATATACGTTTAATTACAGAGCGATGAAGTCACTCAACGACGAATTGCAGATGCGCTCGGACTGGACGTTCCCGATCTGCGGCGGGCAGGAACGCATCAAGCGCGGCGGCACCAAAGCACATCCGACGCAGAAGCCCGAGGCGTTGCTTTATCGCATTCTGCTGGCCTGCACACAGAAGGGCGATGTCGTGCTCGATCCGTTTTTCGGGACTGGGACGACGGGCGCGGTCGCACGGCGGCTGGGGCGGCACTGGATCGGGATCGAGCGCGACGAAACCTATTGCGATGTCGCCCGCGAGAGGATTGCAGCGTCGCTGCCGCTCGATGAGTCAGCTGTTACAACGATGATGTCGCCCAAATCGCAGCCCAAGGTGGCGTTTGGGACACTGGTCGAAACTGGTTATATTCAGCCCGGAACCAAGGTTTTCGACATCAAGCGGCGTTGGGTCGCTACGGTCCGTGCGGACGGTTCGCTGATGCGGGGAGGAGCCGCGGCATCGATTCATAAAATGGGGGCTGAGGTTCAGGGCGCACCTTCTTGTAATGGCTGGACATTCTGGCATTTCGAGGATGCAAGAGGAGTAAAACCCATCGACAGCGTTCGCCAGACGTATATTCTCGCGACGGAACCCTGATCCAGCGCGAACGGAATTGCCGATGACCTTGACGCAATTAATCTACACATCGCAGCCGTTTGGGTTCGACGATGCGATATTGAACGGGATATTGGTGTCGGCGCGGCGCAATAATCCGAAATTGGATATTACCGGCTGCCTGATCTGTCGGCACGATATGTATCTGCAACTGCTCGAAGGGCCGGATGCTGCGATCAATGACCTTTATGCGCGCCTGGCGGTCGATAACCGGCACCTTGAGATGCAACGGCTGAATATCGCCAGCGTGAGCGAACGAATGTTCCCGGGTTGGGCGATGCGTGACGATCCGGCGCAGTCTTGGCTCTGGCCCCCCGAAGCGGTGGCGGGCGGCGCATTGTCCCAAGCATCGCCGCAAGCGTTGCGCGCCGTGTTCGCGCGCGTCGCCGCATGAAGCAGGTTTATCTGCGTCCCACAGCCTTTGTCGATACGCCAGTCGGGTTCGACGGACAGGTTGCGCGGCTGGCCGGGGGGATGTCGTTTTTTTCGGCGTATGAAGTGATTACGGTCGAGGGCGGGCGGCGCACGGGCAAGCAACTTGTGCCCGTGATGCAGATCGGCGATTTCGCCGAGGCCACAGCGATTGCGCGGATCACCGGACCACGGCCCGCATTGACACTGGGTGCACGCAACGTGCCGCTCGACCAGCCGCAGGTGATGGGCATTCTCAACATGACGCCCGACAGCTTTTCGGACGGCGGCAAACATGATGGCGACCCCGACATTGCCTGTGCGACAGGTGTGGCAATGGCAGCGGCGGGGGCGGCGATTATCGATGTGGGGGGCGAATCGACGCGGCCGGGGGCCAGACTGGTGTGGGAAGGCGACGAGATCGCGCGGACGCAGCCCGTCATCGAACGCCTCGCGCGCATCCTCACCGCCGTGTCGATCGACACGCGCAAGGCGAGCGTGATGGAAGCAGCGATCGGGGCCGGAGCCGCAATGGTCAACGATGTGTCGGCACTGTTGTTCGACAAGCAGACGCTGGCGTTGATGGTGCGGCAGACGTGCCCCGTGGTCCTGATGCATTCGCCCGATGCGGCAAAGACATTGCATGAGGGCGCGGATGTCGCCGATCCGCTGATCGAAACCTATGATTGGCTTGAAATGCGGGTCGAAGCCGTGGTTGCGGCGGGGGTTGACCGGTCGCGGATAATTGTCGATCCCGGCATCGGCTTTGGCAAAGGCGTGGCGGCGAATCTGGCGCTGCTCAACGGGTTGTCACTTTTCCACGGGATCGGCTGTCCGGTACTGCTGGGCGCAAGCCGCAAACGGTTCATCGGCGCGCTGGCAAACGAAGCGCCGGTCGAGGCGCGGCTGGCCGGATCGCTGGCAGTGGCGCTGGAAGGCGCACGACAGGGCGTGCAGTTGCTGCGCGTTCACGATGTGCCCGAAACGGTTCAGGTGCTGAAAGTCTGGCGCGGGTTGAGGGATCAGGGGTTGAGTGGTTAGGCCACGTCCGAAATTCCGAGTTCGGCAAGCTTGCGATACAGGGTCGAACGACCGATGCCCAGTCGTCGCGCGACTTCGGTCATGCGGCCGCGGTAGTGGCCGATGGCGAGGCGGATGACGTCGGCTTCAATCTCGTCGAGCGCGCGCATATTGCCGTCGCTATGGAACAGCGTGACACCGGCGGCTTGCGGGCCGCGGTCGGTGAAGGGGGCTCCGGCGACAAGCAGGCTGGCGATGTGCGGGAAGTCGGTCGCGGTCAGGGCATCGCCCTCACACAGGACCGCCGCGCGGAACAGCGCGTTCTGAAGCTGGCGGACATTGCCCGGCCAAGCATAGCCGCCGAGCAGCGACATAGCTTCGTCGGTGATGCCGAGTTCACGCAGGCCCGGTTGCCTGGCGATGCGCGCAAGCAAATGGCGGGCGAGCGCGGGCACATCGCCGCTGCGGTCGCGCAAGGGGGGAATTGTCACCTGGACGACGGCGAGGCGATAATAAAGGTCTTCACGGAAACGTCCGGCGGTAACTTCGTCGGTCAATGTGCGATTGGATGCGGCGACAATCCGGACATCGACGTCGCGCGGGCGGCCACCGATGGGGCAGACTTCGCCGGACTGGAGAACGCGCAGCAATTTGACCTGAGCATCCAAAGGCAGGTCACCGATTTCATCGAGAAACAACGTGCCACCGTCGGCATCGACAAATTTGCCGACCTGACGCGAGAAAGCGCCGGTGAACGACCCTTTTTCATGCCCGAAAAGTTCGGATTCGACGAGGTTAGCGGGAATCGCGCCGCAGTTTACCGCGACCAATGGCTTTTTCGCACGCGGGCTTGCGGTGTGGATCGCTTCGGCGACGACTTCCTTACCGACGCCCGTTTCGCCTTCGATCAGCATTGGCACACGAGCACGGGCTGCTTTGGCAGCAATCGCGAGCGCAGCGCGGAATTTGGGGGCCGACCCAACAATCTCGTCGAAGCCGAGCGGCGCGGAGAGTTTTTCCGACAGCGGGCGCAATTCACCCGTGCTTGCACTTTCGGCCATCGCCGTTTCGAGCGCGCCGAGCAGGCGGTCGGGGGCAATCGGCTTTACAAGGAAATCAGAAGCCCCGGCGCGCATCGCCTCGACCGCAATCGAGACTGAATCGGTCGCGCACATCATCACGATCGGCAGCATGGGGCGGCGAACACGAAGTTCGGAAATCAGGTCGGCGACATCGTCGTCCCACCGGTCGATCAGGATCGCGTCGAGCATCATCCCGTCGCGCGTGCCCAATGTGGCAATTGCGGTTTCGCTGTCACTGATCGCAATCGTGCGCCAGCCGGCACGCGACGCCAGTGCCGACACCAGGCGAACCTGGGCCGGCTCGTCATCGACGAGCATCAACACGCGTGTTCCGTTTGGCGCCAAAGCTGCCCCCAATACTGTCCCGTTCAAGGACACCTCCTTAATTTCAAACAGTAAAGGTCCGGTGAACGCCGATATGCGCGCAAGTTTGTCAAAACGCTGGAGCGGTTGTTCAGGATTCAGCAATTTAGCTGTAACGAGTGCTTGAGAGGAGCGCGGGACGCCGTTAAGGCGAAGGCAAATAACCAACGCACGAGGGTGAAAATGGCGGGCAACGACGAAATCAACGGTGACCGGATCGCGCATGGCGATTCCTACGTCAGCTTTATCTGGTGGTTGAAGTTCGGAACGATCGCCACGGTGCTGACCACCGCAGTTGTCATTTTCCTGATCACCCGGTGAAAATTTCTGTCCTGAAGGAAAACGCCGACGGTGAACGGCGCGTTGCCGTGAGCGCGGAAACCGTGAAGAAATTCATTGGGCTGGGCGCGACGGTGTCGGTTGAAAACGGCGCAGGCGCCGCGGCGTCGGTTGCGGATGCCGATTTGGCAGCCGCAGGCGCGACAATGGGCACGCGCGCGGAGACGATAAAGGATGCCGACATATTGCTCGGCGTGCAGGGGCCGACGGTTGAGTCGCTGCACGGCGTGAAGCCGGGCGCCTGGCTGGTCGCGGGGCTTAATCCGTTCGGGGACCGCGCGCGGGTCGATGACTATGCCAAGATTGGTGTCGAGGCGCTGGCCATGGAATGGATGCCGCGGATCACGCGCGCGCAGGGGATGGATATTCTTTCGTCCCAGTCGAATTTGAGCGGGTATAAGGCCGTTCTCGATGCTGCTGGCGAATATGGCCGCGCGTTCCCGATGATGATGACGGCGGCGGGCACGATAAGCGCGGCGCGGGTGTTCGTGATGGGCGTGGGTGTTGCGGGCCTGCAGGCAATTGCGACCGCGCGGCGGCTGGGGGCACAGGTGTCCGCGACTGATGTGCGGTCGGCGACAAAGGAACAGATCGAGTCACTGGGTGCCAAGGCGATTTTCGTCGAGGACGTAAAAGGCATCGAAGGCGAAGGATCGGGGGGCTATGCCACCGAAATGTCCGACGAATATAAGGCGGCGCAGGCAGCCTTGGTGTCGTCGCACATCGCCAAGCAGGACATTGTCATCACGACCGCGCTGATACCCGGACGGCCCGCGCCTCGCCTGATATCGGATGCGCAGATCGCCAGCATGAAACCGGGGTCGGTGATCGTCGATCTTGCGGTCGAAAGCGGTGGCAATGTCGAAGGTGCCGTTGCCGGGCAGGTCGTCGAAGTGCACGGCGTGAAAATTGTCGGACACAAGAACGTCCCCAGCCGCCTCGCCACCGACGCCAGCGCCCTGTTCGCGCGCAACCTGTTCATATTTATCCAGGCGTTCTGGGACAAGGAACAGGGCAGGCCGGTGCTCGACGAAGAAATCGGAAACGCGATCCGCCTGACGCAGGGCGGTAAGGTCGTGAACGAGCGGTTGTTGGGGTGACTGCAAGCGCAGCGCTCAATCCTCTCCGGAACGGAGAGGCATAAGGAAGAAATATGGACTTCATCAGCATTCTTTCGATTTTCGTAATGGCCTGTTTCGTCGGCTATTATGTCGTCTGGTCAGTCACGCCTGCGCTGCACACGCCGTTGATGGCGGTGACCAATGCGATTTCGAGCGTGATCATCGTCGGGGCGTTGATCGCGGCGGCGGCGCCGGGTTCGGCGACGTCGAAATGGCTGGGCCTGCTCGCGGTGGTGCTGGCGAGTGTCAACATCTTCGGCGGGTTCGCGGTGACGGCGCGGATGCTGGCGATGTATAAAAAGAAGGAACGGTAATGGAGCACGCCGTTCAGAACCCGTGGGTGGGTCTTGCTTATCTGATCGCGGGTGTATGTTTCATCCTCGCGCTGCGTGGGCTTTCGTCGCCATCGACGAGCCAGGCGGGCAATCGTTATGGCATGATCGGCATGGCGATTGCGGTGGGCACGACGCTGCTTGTCCATGAAGTCGCATCGTTGCCCGAGATCGGTGTTGCGATTGCCATTGGCGCGGTGATCGGAATCGTGACGGCGCGCAAGATTGCGATGACCGACATGCCGCAGCTTGTGGCGGCGTTTCACTCGCTCGTCGGCTTGGCCGCGGTGCTGGTTGCGGCGGCGGCGTATCTGAACCCGCAGGCGTTCGGCATCCTTAACGACGCGGGCAATATGGATCCGGTCAGCCGCGTCGAAATGGGGCTGGGCGTTGCAATTGGCGCGATTACGTTCAGCGGCTCGGTCATCGCCTTCCTGAAACTCAACGGCAATATGGGCGGCAAACCGATCATGCTGCCGGGGCGGCATGTCATCAATCTGGGCGTACTTGCCGCGATCCTGGGCCTGATCGGCTATTTTGCATTTACCGATCCGGTGCCTGACTGGGTGTTCTGGACGCTGACGGCACTCGCATTCATCATCGGCTTCCTGCTGATCATCCCCATTGGCGGGGCGGACATGCCGGTCGTCGTGTCGATGCTCAACAGCTATTCGGGCTGGGCCGCGGCGGCAATGGGCTTCACATTGCACAATACAGCGATGATCATCACCGGCGCGCTGGTCGGGTCATCGGGCGCGATTTTGAGCTACATCATGTGCCGCGCAATGAACCGCAGCTTCATCAGTGTGATTGCGGGCGGTTTCGGTGCGACCGCAAGTTCAGGCGGAGAAGCGAAAACCGACCGTCCGTGGAAGCGCGGATCGGCCGAAGACGCGGCCTATATGATGGCGCAGGCCGAAAGCGTAATCATCGTGCCCGGATACGGCATGGCAGTCGCTCAGGCGCAGCATACCTTGCGAGAAATGGGTGACTTGCTCAAGAAAGACGGCGTGTCGGTCAAATATGCGATCCATCCCGTCGCAGGCCGGATGCCGGGGCACATGAACGTGCTGCTCGCCGAAGCCAATGTGCCCTATGACGAAGTGTTCGAGCTGGAGGACATCAACAGCGAATTCGCGCAAGCCGATGTTGCCTTCATCATCGGCGCAAACGACGTGGTCAATCCGGCGGCCAAGACCGACAAGTCATCGCCGATTTACGGGATGCCGGTGTTCGACGTGGGCAAGGCCAAGACCGTGTTCTTCATCAAGCGGAGCATGGGCGGGGTGGGCTATGCCGGTGTCGACAACGACGTATTCTATGCCGACAATACGATGATGCTGCTGGCCGATGCCAAGAAGATGGTCGAGGATATTAATAAGAGCTTGGCGCATTAGGCGAAGCGCGGGTACGGAATAGCTCTGCTATTCTGACCTCGCGCAAGCCCGGCCAGTGTGCGAAGCAACGACTGACGACACGGCCCTTCGGCTGCCTGCAAGGCAGGCAGCTCAGGACGTGCTTTGCCGTGGCGGGCCGGGGGGGAAGGCAGGGCTTCGACAAGCTCAGCCAAGTCGGTTTTAGCCAGTCGTATGTCTTAAGCTCGCGCCCGTCTTCATCCTCCCGATCCCGACCACGCCAGCGTAATACTCATCCGCCGGTTCCTGGGATCGAAACGATTGGCAGGGTTGAAGGGTTCGCGGTCGGCCACCCCTTCGATCCGCGCGAAGCGGTGCGAACCGACACCGGCTAGCGCCAAAGCCTGTCGGGTGGCCTCTGCGCGCGCGGTCGAGAGCAGCCAGTTGTTCATGGCGCCGTTCGCGACATAGGGCAGCGCGTCGGTGTGGCCGCGCACGATGAGGTGGTTGGGCACGTCGGCAGCGACCCGGGCGACTTCGGTCACCAGCGCGCGGGCGTCGGGCAGCAGCTGATCGGTGCCGACGCGGAACATCGAAAAATCGGCTTCGTCGACGATGTCGATGCGCAACCCCTCGCGCGTTTCGGTGAAGCGAATGTTTTTGATCAGGCGTTTTAGCGCTTCGCTGCTTTCCATGCGGACGCGAAGCGCGCGGGCAATGTCCTGGAACTTCACCCGGTCCTGTTCGCGCGAGACCGGGATGGGGCGGCTGCCGGTGCCCGCAACCGACCTCGCAAGATTATCGCGCGCGATGGCGGAATCACCGTGAAGCAACGCAATGCCGCCGCCGCTATCCTTTTTTTTGCTTATCAGGGTCGGCGCGAAGTAAT
>JAYUYR010000011.1:0-3163 GCA_043752405.1 Sphingomonas sp.
GCTGGATGCCCCGCAAGGACTCGAACCTCGATAAACGGTATCAGAAACCGGTGTCTTACCATTAGACGACGGGGCATCAGCGAAGTCGCGAAATAGGCACGCCGCCTCCCAAAGTCAACGCGAACTGCCGTACAGTTGCGGGTTGCCTTCCCTGCCGCTACCACCGTCGCCAAGTGCCGCTGGTTATTCAACCTGCGGTGATGTGAGAGACGTTAATGGCGGCCAGCCCAGCACCCGAGCCGCGCGGACCGCGTGGCCCATCTTCTCGAACACCGGGGCGCCGGACCTATGCCGCGCTGGACCTGGGCACCAACAACTGTCGGTTGCTGATTGCGCGCGCCGGTGAAGGCGATGCGTTTACTGTGGTTGATGCCTTTTCGCGTATTGTCCGGCTGGGCGAAGGGTTGGGCGCGAGCGGGCGGATCAGCGACGCGGCGATCGAACGTGCGATGGCGGCGCTCAGAATATGCTCGGACAAGCTGGTGCGGCGTGGTGTCCACTTGTCGCGCGCCGTCGCGACCGAAGCCTGCCGCCGCGCCGAAAATGGCCCTGATTTCGTCGCGCGGGTCTATCGCGAGACCGGCATACTGCTCGACATCATTGACCCAGGTGAGGAAGCGCGGCTCGCGGCAGGTGGCTGTCATCTCATGCTCGAACCCGGCGATGGCCCCGCGCTGATTTTCGACATCGGCGGTGGATCGACCGAACTGGTGCGCGTCGAGACCAAGGGCAACGACCTGCGTATTATCGACTGGACCAGCATCCCATGGGGCGTCGTGTCGATGTCCGAATCCGAACCGCATGGCGATCCCGATCCCGACATTCGCCGTGTCGCTTATGACCGGATGCGCGCGCGCGCCGCCGAAGCGATGGCCGACTTCGTCGATCACACTCAAGTCAGCAACGGCGCACCGCTGCGCCTGCTGGGGACAAGCGGAACTGTGACGACGCTGGGTAGTGTCCACCTCGGCCTGACGCGCTATTCGCGTGATCTCGTTGACGGCTTGCGGCTGACCGCAGAGGAATGTCGCGCAATCAGCCGCCGCCTTGCCGACATGACGATGGAGGATCGGGCGCACGTCGCGTGCATCGGGCGCGAGCGCGCCGATCTGGTCGTGGCGGGCTGCGCCATTCTCGAAGCGATCCTCGACCTGTGGCCCGCGCCGCGCGTTGGCGTCGCGGACCGCGGCATCCGCGAGGGTATATTGCGTAATCTGATGGCGAACGAACGATGAGTAGGGGAGGATCCGGCGGGCGCACTCGGGTAAAGACCGCGCGCGGGCGGACAACGTCATCGAACCGCTGGCTCGAACGGCAGCTTAACGACCCCTATGTCAAACGCGCACATGTCGAGGGGTATCGCAGCCGTGCCGCCTATAAGCTGATCGAACTCGACGAGCGTTTCAAATTCCTGCGCGGCGTTCGCGCCGTCATCGACCTTGGCATTGCGCCGGGGGGATGGGCGCAAGTCGTCCGCAAGCAGTGCCCCAAAGCGCGCGTGGTCGGCATAGACCTGTTGCCGGTCGATCCGATCCCGGGTGTCGAGATTGTCCAGATGGATTTCACCGATGACGGTGCCCCCGCCTGGCTCACGGGCGCGCTGGGCGGTCCGGCAGACCTTGTTCTGTCGGATATGGCCGCAAACACCGTCGGCCATGCGCAGACCGATCATTTGCGGACGATGGGTCTTGTCGAGCTGGCCGTCGCCTTTGCCTGTGAAGTGTTGATGCCCGGCGGCACGTTTGTCGCAAAGTCCCTCGCCGGTGGCGCGGACAGCGATCTGGTTGCCGAACTGAAACGCAATTTCACCAGTGTCAAACACGCCAAACCCCCCGCCAGCCGCAAGGGCTCGTCCGAATGGTATGTCGTTGCGCAGGGCTTTAAGGGCGTTACGACCCCGTTATCGACCGAAACTTCGACTTGAACGCAGCCAGCTCACCCCCGGTCAGGAGCGACTGCGACGCGAAATTCACACTGCCCGGATTGACCGCAACCCTGCCCCGATAAACCTCGAAATGAAGGTGCGCGCCGGTCGACAGCCCGGTTGATCCGACATAGCCGATCACCTGCCCCTGCGACACGCGCGCACCGGGCGAAACCGCAATGCGGCTCATGTGCGCATAGCCGCTGCCAAGGCCGCCTGCATGGCTCAGCTTGACCATGTTGCCGTGCCCGCCATGCCATCCGGCGAAACTGACGATGCCGTCGGTCACGGCATGGATCGGCGTGCCATAAGCGGCACCGTAATCGGTTCCCTGATGCATCCGTGAATAGCCGAGCAGCGGATGTATCCGCCAGCCGAAACCACTCGTCTTGCGCGCACCGTTGACCGGCATCGCAAAGCCGGGCCGTGTCTGGCCGACGCCCGACAGATCATACCATTCGGTGCGCCCGCCGATGGTCCATTCGATCAACCGCGTGGCGCGATTGCCCTGCGTAAGCCCGACAAAGAGCAGTTTACCAAAGCGGACTTCGCCGGTGGCCGCGCGCTCGCGCTCGACGATCATGTCGAACCGGGCATTACTGTCGATATTGCCGAGCGACACCTTGGGCGCGAGCGCGCGGATATATTGCTGGGCGACAGTCCCCGGCGCGCCGCTTGCGGTTGCCGAAACAAAAATGCCACCCCCGACGGCGCCCGATACGCGCAGCGGCGTGCTGTCAATGGCAATCGGCTCGCGCTGCATGACGAGCGCCCCGTTTACCCGTGAAAACCGGACGCGCATGTCGAAACGGGCACGAAAAGCGAGGCTGTCGAGCGGGCGCGCGACAGTTTTGTTGGGTCGCCGTCCCAGTGTCAGCGCGAGCGCGGTGCCCGGTGCAATCTTAAAAGGATCGACGACACCAGCGGTCATGCCTGCGACGCGCTTTGCTTCGGCCCCGCCAACGCCTGCGCGTTCGAGTGCATGGGCAAGGCCGTCGCCCTGTCCAAGCGAAGCGGACAGGGCGAGACTTGGCCGCTCAGGTGTGCCGGTCAGCGTTTGCACGGCGTCGGTTGCGCCCATGTGCCGTCCGCTGTCGCCACCCCACGCCAGCGGTGCAATCGACTGCGCGCGCGCCTCGTCATAAGCGGCAGCAGGCATTGGCGCAGGAACAGCTCCCGGCAGAGCCCGAAACCCCGGCGCCAGCGCCCCTGTGATCGCAAGCAGCGCCACGCATGTCG
>JAYUYR010000012.1:0-3151 GCA_043752405.1 Sphingomonas sp.
GCGCCCGACAGGAGTCGAACCTGTGGCCTCAAGATTAGAAGTCTCGTGCTCTATCCAACTGAGCTACGGGCGCGTTACTTGTGCCCTAGCGTGAAAGGCGACAATGCTCCATGCCTATGAACACGGGGTGCGAACCAAAAATTGTAAACGCGGAAGCCGTCGGGCGCGACGGGTTTCGGTATTTCGATTTCGTGATGGCCGCCTTTGTCGCGATCCTACTACTTTCGAACGTGATTGGCGCGGCAAAGCTGGTGAGCGTCGGAGGTTATACCTTCGGCGCGGGCATACTATTTTTTCCGCTCGGTTACGTCATCGGCGACGTCCTGACGGAGGTCTATGGCTACGCCCGTGCGCGGCGGTGCATCTGGGCCGGATTTGCCGCACTGATTTTCATGGCATTTATGTCGTGGGTAGTGGTCAGCCTGCCGCCTGCCGAAGGATGGACGAACCAGCCCGCCTATGAAGCAGTGTTCGGACAGGTGCCGCGCATTGTCTTTGCTTCGGTTGTAGCCTTCTGGGCGGGCGAGTTTGTTAATTCGATCGTCCTGGCCAAGCTGAAAGTGATCACCAAGGGGCGGTATCTGTGGACGCGGACGATCAGTTCAACGGTGTTCGGGCAGGGCGTGGATAGTCTGCTGTTCTATCCGCTCGCTTTCTGGGGCGCGAGCGGATGGACGCATGAGGCCGTGCTCACGGTGATGGTTACCAATTGGGCATTAAAAGTTGGGTGGGAAGTCGTGCTGACGCCGGTGACTTACGCCGTGGTCGGATTTCTGAAGCGCAAGGAAGGCGTCGATGTGTTCGACAGCGCGACTGATTTTACGCCGTTCAAGACCGGGATTTAGGACAGCAGTCCTTCGAACATCCGCCGGCCGTCGGTGCCGCCGTGCGCGGGTTCGATCATGCGTTCGGGGTGCGGCATAAGGCCCAGCACATTGCCCGCGTCGTTCATGATTCCGGCAATCCCCCGCGCGCTGCCGTTGACGGGTTCGGCATAGCGGAAAACGATCCGGCCTTCGCCTTCGAGCCGGTCGAGCGTATCGGTATCGGCAAAATAGTTGCCGTCATGATGGGCGACGGGAAAAGTGATGGTTTCATCTGCGTCATACCGGCTTGTGAAAGCGGTCTGGCTATTTGCGACCGTCAACGTGACGTCGCGGCCAACGAACTTGATCCCGGCGTTGCGCATCAATGCACCGGGAAGGAGCCTGGCTTCGGTCAGCACCTGAAAGCCGTTGCAGATGCCCATTACCGTGCGGCCTTGGTTGGCGGCATCGACAACGGCGCGCATGATCGGCGAGCGTGCGGCCATTGCCCCCGAACGCAGGTAATCACCGTAAGAGAAGCCGCCAGGAACGCCGATCACGTCGAGCTTGTCGGGAAGACTGGTTTCGCCATGCCAGACCATTGCGGGCGCTTCGCCGCTGATGTCACGCAGGGCGACGGCGAGGTCGCGGTCGCAGTTCGATCCGGGGAATACGATGACGGCGCTCTTCATCGTTCTACTTTAAAATTCTCGATGACGGTATTGGCGAGTAGTTTCTGGCACATCGCCTCAATGTCCGCATCACTGGTGTCGTCGGCGACATCAAGTTCGATCAGTTTGCCTTGTCGCACATCGTTTATGCCCGCAAAACCGAGTCCTTCGAGTGCGTGGTGGATGGCTTTGCCCTGCGGGTCGAGGACACTGGGCTTAAGCGTGATGTGGATGCGGATTTTCATGCCCCGGCGCTATGCCAACGCAGAGACGAACCGTCCAGTGTTCAGAAATATTTGGCGAGGTTGAAAGCGAAGCGCTGGCGATCGTTTTGGTAAAGCAGGATCGACGAATCGCTGCGGCTGAAGGTGTAGGTGATGCTGGGCGACAGGCCGAACAGGCGGACCGAGCGCAAGCCGGCATACACCCGACCCGAATAGCGCCAGTCCTTGCGCGGTTCGGGCGACAGCGAGAACAGCGCCTTTTCATAGGTTGCGCGGCTGACTCCGCCTGAAAATCCGGCGTTGATACCAAGCGGTAGCTCGCCACCGATGCCGAGATTGAAACCGAATTCGCGGTTGGAATAAATTGGCGAGGACAACTGGTCAGTGCGGGCAAAGATGCTGGCGCTGGCAATGAAAGCGCGCATGACGACGCGCTCGTAGCTGCCATAAGCGCCGAGCGACCAGCCGTCATACTCGGAACTAAACCCCGAATTGGTATGACGAGCGTCGATGGTCAGGCCGATGCGCTGGCCGCGGGTCAAAAGATGCTGGAGCTGGCTGCGCACTCCAAACTGCGTTGCGGCGCGTGCTCCGCCAAACCAGCGCTGGCTAGCGATGCCTTGCAGCGATACCGATGTTTCGGTGCTAAAGCGGTACTGCGGGCCAACCGCGATTTGTCCGGTGAAGTCGTCGACGCTGGTACCTTCGTAGTTGACGCCCTGCGCCGATCCGTCGACGAGGATGGCCGCTGCTTCACTGAGTTTGAAGCGCCACCCGCCATTGACCGATGCGGTCTGGCCAAGCCCCGATCGCTTGCGCGCATTGCCTTGGAGCGTGAAGGGTAGGATCTGGTTGCCGAACGTGACGTCGATTGTGTCTGCGTCGGTGCCGCCGGTGATGTTGCTGTCGGGCGCGATGCCGAAATCGGCGCTAAGGTGCCACAGACGACGATCACGCAGCAGGTTGCGCGCGGCCTTTACCGTAGCGAGGATTTCGGGGGGCAGGCTGTCATCCTGTTCGGCGAGGCGATAATTGTAATCGGCCCCGCCGTCCTTGCCGCGCAGCATGAGCGTGCGTGCGAGTTCGAGGCGGATGCGCGTTGCTTGCGGATTGGTAACTAGCGCGGCGCGGAAATGGGCGATGGCGTCATCATATTGGCCGGTCTCGACCGCGATATAGCCAGCGAGGAAATGGGTCTGCATACGGTAGCCGGGGATGTTGGTGAGCGCCTGCACCATCGGTCGCGCCGTATCGAATTCACGCGCGGCGACTAGCCGTTCGGCCTGCGCAAGCAATTGCGGTGGCGTCAACGTAACCGTGCACGCCTGTGCGCAATCGGGCGCGAGCGGATCGCCGAGCGCCGGGGCAGCCGAAAGGGTTGCGGCACCCATAAGGGCCGCCACGAGTGGGATCCGCATAGGGTGATCCTTTGGCTGTTATCTGCCGGTGA
>JAYUYR010000013.1:0-8023 GCA_043752405.1 Sphingomonas sp.
ACCAATGAGAGCAACGACAAGGCTCCTATTGCGACAAGGCCGTATCGCATTGACAATTGCACAAGCGGATCTCCGGAAAATCGCCGTCAAAGCTAACAGGATCAGGGCTGTCGGCAATTACGTTGTCAGGCCGCGTCAGGACAACCCAGTATGCCGTTTCATTCGCACCAACGCCTCGTCAAGCGCAGCGAGGAACCGCGACCGATCCGTCTTCGCAAACGGCGCGGGGCCACCGATGACATCGCCTCCGGCACGCAGGTCGGCCATGATTGCGCGGGTGGCAATGGCGGTGCCGATGCTGTTCGCAGTAAATGGCTTGCCGGTTGGCGAGAGAACAGTTGCGCCTGCCTTCAGCGCCCGGTCGGCGAGAAGGATGTCGGCAGTGACCACGATACTGTGCGGGGTGGCGCGTTCGGCAATCCAGTCGTCGGCTTCGTCGAACCCGCTGCCGACGACAACCCGTTCGACCAATGGATGGGCGAGGACACGAAAGGCTGAGTTGCTTACGATTTTCACCGCGACGTCGTGGCGCAGTGCAACCTTATAGATTTCTTCCTTAACCGGGCAGGCATCGGCATCGACAAGGACTTGAATGCTAACGCCCATAGATTAGCGGGGCGCGCGGGTGGGCTTTGCGCGATAGGGGGGCTTGCCGCCGGAGCTGCCGGTGCCACGCGGGGGACCATCGCGGCGGGGTGCCGACGGGCCATCGCGTCGTGAAAGCGGCGGGCGTCCGGTCGGTGGGCCATCGCGGCGTGGTCCCTTACGCGCCTCGGGTGCAGGGCCAGCATGTTGTTCGATGCGGATGCCGTCCTCGCCGTCGGGATCGCCGCCTTCGGTACGTTTCAGCGCATCCTTGAACTTGGCGGCGGCGGCGCGCGGAATCTGGAAGAAGGTTTCGGTCTGTGAAATGCGGATCGCCCCGATTTCGGTACGCGTGATGTGACCGCGGCGGCAAAGCAGCGGGAGTATCCAGCGCGGATCGGCATTTTGCTTGCGGCCGCAATCCATACGGAACCAGACGGTGTCCTCGAATCCGGCGCGCGGAGCGCCTGTGTCGCGCGTTTCGCGGGGCGCGCGAACGCTGACATCAAGCATTTCTTCCGACGATGGCATTTTAGCGCGGTGCATGCGGACGAGCGCGGCAGCAATGTCTTCGGGCGAGCGCTCGGAGAGAAGGCGCGCGGCGAGAGCCTTGTCCTCGTCATCGGTTTCGACCGGTTCGAGGAGATTGATGAGCAGCCGTTCGCGGTCGTTTGCGCGGATTTGATCGGCGGTCGGCACGCCGATCCAGTCGGCAGTGACGCGGGCGTCGCGGAGCATTGCTTCTACACGGCGGCGGCGGGGATGCGGCACGATAAGGATCGCGGTGCCTTTCTTGCCCGCGCGTCCGGTGCGGCCCGAGCGATGCTGGAGCGCGTCGGGGTCGCGGGGAAGTTCGACATGGATGACCAGCGTAAGCGTGGGCAGATCGATCCCGCGCGCAGCAACATCAGTCGCGACGCAGACACGGGCGCGCTTGTCACGGAGGGCTTGAAGCGCGGCATTGCGCTCGTTCTGGCTATGCTCGCCCGACAGCGCGACGGCGTGAAACCCGCGCTCGATCAGACTGGCGTGGAGATGGCGGACATTGTCGCGCGTGGCACAGAACAGCATCGCCGATTCGGCCTCGTGGAAGCGCAGGAGATTGACGACGGCATTTTCAATGTCTGACGGCGCGACAGTGACGGCCTGATACGCAATATCGCCGTGGCCGCGATCCGCGCCGACGGTCGAAATGCGCAAGGCGTCTTTTTGGTAACGCTTGGCGAGCGCAACGATGGCCTTGGGCATGGTCGCCGAGAACATGAGCGTTCGGCGTTCGGACGGACTGGCGTCGAGGATGTTCTCAAGGTCTTCGCGGAAACCCATGTCGAGCATTTCATCGGCCTCATCGAGGACCGCGACCCTGAGTGCCCGGAGGTCGAGCGCGCCACGATTGAGATGGTCACAGAGGCGGCCCGGGGTGCCGACAACAATGTGTGCGCCTTGTGACAGGGCCTTGCGTTCTTTCGAGGCGTCCATGCCACCGACGCAGGTCGCGATGCGCGCGCCTGCCTTGCCATAGAGCCAGATCAGTTCGCGGCTTACTTGGAGCGCAAGTTCGCGGGTTGGCGCAATGACGAGCGCCTGTGGCTCGCGGATGAAGCGGACCTTGCCGTCGTCGCCGAGCAACTGCCCCGCCATCGCAAGGCCGAAGGCGACGGTCTTGCCCGATCCGGTCTGGGCAGAAACGATGAGGTCGCGATCATGCGCCTCGGGCTCTAGGACAGCGGCCTGAACGGGAGTGGGGGCTTCATAGCCACGGGTGGTCAGAGCTTCGGCAAGAAGCGGCGGGAGCGTTTCAAATGACGACATTAGCGCGCGCTTAGCGGAAGTTTACGCGCTTGTCGCCTGTTGCGTTCAGGCGGGTTTGGTTTGCACCACGGCTGCCAGCGGCAACGCACCATAATAATGTGGGAACCGCGCACCGCCGCGTGAAACTTCCCATTTCAGGGCTGCGCCAAGTTGGCTCAAGTCGATGGTAGCGATGACGAGGCCGGTTTGGCCCGCGAAATGCTTGGCAAGCGTTTCGTCAAGCTGGTCGGCGGTCGACATATGGATGTAGCCATCGGCGAGATCGACCGGCGCGCCGGTGAAGGTGCCTTCGGACTGGAACTGCGCCCATTGGCCGGCGGTGAGGATTTTGTAAGCGGCGGTCATTCGGTTGGCGTTGCTGCGTCCTCGCCGCTTTCCGGTTCAACCTCCTCCTCCGCCTCGATTCGTGCGGCGCCGACGACATGCTCGGCTTTGCCCACGTCGAACAGCTTCACGCCCGCCGAGTTGCGGCCGATAACGCGCATGTCACTGATGTTCATACGGATGAGTTTGGCCTGATCGGTGACGAGCATCAGTTGCTGGCCGTCAGCTGCTGGGAACGATGCGACGACGGGGCCGTTGCGGTCGATATTGTCGATGTTGCCGATGCCCTGTCCGCCGCGGTTGGTGCGGCGATATTCGAAGGCGGACGAGCGCTTGCCATAGCCGTTGGTGCAGACGGTCAGGATGAACTGTTCGGCTGCGGCCATTTCGAGCACGCGCTCGGGCTCCAGCGTCGAGACATTGTCATTGTCCTTCCACGGCGCGGCGCGGAGATAGGCGTCCCGCTCCTCGGTGCTCGCGCCTGATCGGTGGAGGATCGATAGTGAGATGACTTCGTCATCGCCTTTCAGCGTCATGCCGCGCACGCCGGTGGCCGTGCGGCTCTGAAATTCGCGGACGTCGGTGCCCATGAAGCGAATTGCCTTGCCCTGGCGTGTGGCCAGCAACACGTCATCTTCCTCGGTCAGCAGCGCGACCCCGATCAGGCGGTCTTCGCTATCCTCGTCGAAGCGCATCGCGATCTTGCCGTTGTTCGGTATGTTCGCAAAGGCGTCCATGCTGTTGCGGCGCACACCACCCTTGGCGGTCGCAAACATGACGTGGAGCTTGCCCCATTCATCCTCGTTTTCGGGGAGCGTAAGGACGGTCGAGATTGTCTCACCCTCGGCGAGCGGGAGCAGGTTGACCATCGGGCGACCGCGCGTGTTCGGGCCGCCTTCGGGCAAGCGCCAGACTTTCTTGCGATAGACTTTGCCGGCGGTCGAGAAGAACAGCACCGGCGTGTGCGTAGACGTCACGAACAATTCAGTGATGACGTCCTCATCCTTGGTCGACATGCCCGCGCGACCCTTGCCGCCGCGCCGCTGCGCCCGGAAGGTGTCGAGCGTCGTGCGCTTGATGTAGCCGTCCATCGTGACGGTTACGACCATGTCCTCGCGTTCGATCAGCGATTCATCGTCGATGCCGTCGAACGAAGGCGACATGATCGAACGGCGCGGCGTCGCAAATTCGTCGCGGATCGCGGTTAGTTCCTCGCGCATGACTTCGTAGAGGCGGACACGGTTGGCGAGGATTTCGAGCAGTTCGACAATGCTGCCCGCGAGTTTCTTGAGTTCGTCGCCAATTTCCTCGCGACCGAGCGCGGTCAGGCGGTTGAGGCGGAGCTCGAGGATCGCGCGCGCCTGAATTTCGGAGAGCTGATAGGTGTCGCTGTCGGCCTGCGGCTCGATCGCTTCGACCAACATGATGTAGGGGCGGATTTCCTCGATCGGCCAGACGCGTGCCATCAGTTTGTCGCGCGCTTCGGCAGGACTGGCCGACGCCCGGATAATTTTGACCACTTCGTCGAGATTGGTGACGGCGATGACGAGGCCGAGCAAGATATGCGCCCGGTCGCGCGCCTTTTGTAACTCGAACTTCGAACGGCGCGTGATGACTTCTTCGCGAAATTTGATGAACGCTTCGATGATGTCGCGCAGGTTGAGCGTTTCGGGGCGACCACCACGGATGGCGAGCATGTTGGCGGGGAAACTCGATTGAGCGGGCGTGTGCCGCCATAGCTGGTTGAGGACAACGTCAGCGGTTGCGTCGCGCTTCAGGTCGATGACGATACGGACGCCGAGGCGGCTCGATTCGTCACGGATGTCGCTGATGCCTTCGATGCGCTTGTCCTTGGCGGCTTCGGCGATTTTCTCGACGAGCGCGTTCTTGCCCTGCTGATAGGGGATTTCGGTGAGCACGATGCTGCGCCTGTCGCTGCGCCCTTCCTCGACTTCATGCTTGGATCGGACGATAATCGAGCCGCGCCCGGTGTGGTACGCCGATCGCGCGCCATGCTGGCCGAGGATTAGGCCGCCGGTGGGGAAGTCGGGGCCGGGGATGATTTCGATAAGCTCGTCAATCGTGATCGCCCCGTTGTCCATGTAGGCCAGGCAGGCGTTGATGACTTCGCCGAGATTATGCGGCGGAATGTTTGTCGCCATGCCGACGGCAATGCCACCAGCCCCGTTGACGAGCAGGTTGGGGAAGCGCGCAGGCAACACCTGCGGCTCATGTTCCGACGCGTCGTAATTGGGGCTGAAATCAACCGTATCCTTGTCGAGATCGTCGAGCAGCGCATTGGTAACTTTGGCAAGCCGTGCTTCGGTGTAGCGCATCGCGGCGGGTTCGTCGGGATCCATCGACCCGAAGTTTCCCTGTCCGTCGATCAGCATGACGCGCATCGACCAGTCCTGCGCGAGGCGGGCGAGCGCGCCGTAGATCGCGCTGTCGCCGTGCGGGTGATATTTACCCATGACGTCGCCGACGATGCGGCTGCACTTGCGATATGCCTTGCCTGCAACATAGCCGGCTTCGTGACAGGCGTAGAGGATGCGGCGGTGAACGGGCTTCAGGCCGTCCCGAACATCGGGCAGCGCGCGGCTGACGATGACCGACATCGCATAGTCGAGATACGATGTTTTCATCTCGTCGACGATGTTGATCGGCGTGATGTCGGAAGGGTCGGCGAGAATAAGCTCGTCGCTCATGGGGTCGTGCGCTTTCGATGAAATGTAACTGTCATCATCCCTAGAGGATGATCACCGCTGTTACCAGCTTTTCAGTCAGCGATTCGGGTGCCGTCCCACGCAAAATGCCCGCCGCTGTCGGCGAATGTGAGCCCGTCGATAACGCGAAGAAGATGACCCGCCGCAACATCGGGGGTAAACAGACTTTCGGGCGCGACATTGGCCTGAAACGGCTTGCTCATCCCGGTGTCCACTGTGCCGGGGTGGAGCGCGACGATGATGGCTTGCGGGCGCGAGCGGGCGGATTCGATGGCGATGGTTTTGACGAGCATCACAAGCGCTGCTTTTGACGCTCGGTAGCCGTGCCAGCCCCCCGTGCGATTGTCGCCGATGCTCCCTACGCGCGCACCGAGGACCGCCAAGACAGCACGGCGGTCGCGCGGCATTTTGGGGATGAGGTGTTTGGCGACAATGGCGGGCGCGATACTGTTGATCGCAAAGCTGCGGGCGAGCGTGGCGGGGTCGAGTTCCTTCAGCGCGCGTTCGGGACTTTGTTGGGTGTCATGCAACATGCCCGTGGTGACGATGGCGAGGTCAACGCAGTCTAGGTTTTCAGCGGCACTTATGATGCTGGCCTCGTCAGTCGGATCTACTGCGGGTCTCGACCAGCGGATTGCACCTTCGATCCGGTCGGCCAGTGCGGTGCCGATACCGCCCTGGCCGATGATGATCGAACTCATTCGGGCAAGAAGTCCGGCACCGACAGATATCGTTCGCCAGTATCGTAATTGAAGCCGATTACCCGCGCATTTGCCCCGAGATCGGGCAGCTTTTGCGCAATTGCCGCCAGCGTTGCGCCCGATGAAATACCGACGAGCATCCCTTCTTCGGCGGCTGCGCGCTTGGCCATCGTCTTAGCATCGGCCGGATCAACCTTGATTACGCCATCGAGTAGCTGCGTGTGCAGGTTGGCGGGCACGAACCCTGCGCCAATCCCCTGAATTGGGTGTGGGCCTGGCTGTCCACCCGAAATCACCGGCGATAATGTCGGCTCAACCGCGAACACTTTGAGGTTTGGCCAAACCTTCTTCAGCGCCTCTGCACAGCCCGTTATGTGTCCGCCGGTGCCAACGCCGGTGATCATCGCGTCGAGGCCATCGGGGAAGTCGGCGAGGATTTCCTGTGCCGTTGTGCGGACGTGGACCGCGATGTTGGCGGGGTTTTCGAACTGCGCGGGCATCCAGCTATTGGGGGTGGCGGCGACGAGTTCGATGGCGCGCTCGATGGCCCCCTTCATGCCCTTCTCACGCGGTGTCAGATCGAAGGTCGCACCATATGCGAGCATCAGGCGGCGGCGTTCGATACTCATGCTTTCGGGCATGACGAGAATGAGTTTGTAGCCCTTGACTGCCGCAACCATCGCGAGGCCGATGCCGGTGTTGCCCGACGTTGGTTCGACAATTGTCCCGCCGGGTTTGAGCGCGCCGGAGCTTTCCGCATCCTCAATCATTGCCAGGGCAATGCGGTCCTTGATCGATCCGCCCGGGTTGCTGCGTTCGGATTTGATCCAGACTTCGTTGTTCGGGAACAGCTTGCTGACGCGGATGTGCGGGGTGTTGCCGATGGTGGCGAGGATGTTGGCGGCTTTCATGCTGGTTTCTCCTGCAAAACGGATGGAGGCGGATCAAAAGTTCTAGCGCGGCGCAGTTCGGGGAATAGATAGGCCCATCCGACTGCGATTCCCACTGCCGCAATGCCGCCGAAAACGACCGCGCCGACCGGCCCGAGTGCGGCGGCGGCAAGTCCCGACTGGACTTCGCCCAGTTCGTTCGAGCTTGAGATGGCAAGGCCTGACACGGCGGAAACGCGACCGCGCATCTGGTCGGGCGTGTAAAGCTGGACCAGCGACGAACGGACATAGACCGAGAGCATGTCGAAGGCGCCCAGCGCGATCAGGGCACCGAGCGAGAGTGCCATTGATTTGGACAGGCCGAAAACAACCGTCGCGGCGCCGAAGCCGACGACCGCGCCGAGCATTTTGATGCCGACATTATTTTGCAACGGGCGGAATGCGAACCACAGTGCGACGAACGCGGCGCCGACGGCGGGGGCAGCGCGAAGCTGGCCCAACCCTTCTGGCCCGACATTCAATATGTCGCGCGCATAGACCGGGAGGAGCGCAGTCGCGCCGCCGAGGAGGACGGCAAACAGGTCGAGTGTCAGCGCACCGAGAAGAAAACGGTTGTCGCGGACATAGTGTATGCCATCGACCATCTGGCGCACGGGGTGCACATCTGCGGCCATCGGCGGCGGCACGATGCGGCGGATCGGCGTCAGCGCAATGATCGCAACGCCTAACGCCCCTGCCGCAAACCAGTAGGGGGCTGCAGGATCAGCCGCATAAAGGAATCCGCCAAGGGCTGGCCCGGCGACTGACGCAGACTGCCACGCAATCGAACTCATTGCGATGCCTTTGGGCAACAATGCTGGCGGGAGAAGATTGGGCGCTATCGCCGACATTGCGGGACCGACGAATACCCGTGCAACGCCGTGAAGCGCGGCAAACAGAAACAGGATAGGCAGCGTGATTGCATCCTGCGAAGTCAAAATGCCAA
>JAYUYR010000014.1:0-8022 GCA_043752405.1 Sphingomonas sp.
CCTACGAAAAATGGGCGCGCGAAACCGACATTCCCGGCGTCCGCGCGCTCAAATCGGTCAGCGGCTATCATGTCCAGCGCGCGACCGGCATTCTCGGCATCGGCGACCTCTCGCCCTATGCCTATATCGAAATCATCGAAATCGGTGATGTGGCACTATTCGGCGAGGAAGCTGCCGGACCCGTGGTCCAAGCGCTCGCAGCGGATATGCGCAATTACGCCGATGATCCGGTCTTCATCACGTCGGAGGATTTGTGAAGCGCTTTACCGGCAAAACTATTGTTGTCACAGGCTCGGGCCGCGAAAAGGGGCTGGGCCAAGCCATCCTACAACGCTTTGCCGATGAAGGCGCGGCCTGCGTCGTGTCCGATCTCGACATCGGGCACGAAGCGGAGGGCGTTGTCGATGAACTCCGCGCGCGCGGCGCAACGGTCGCGGCAATCCCCTGCGACGTGTCAAAAGCCGATCAGTGCCAAGCCTTGATCGACCGCACCGTCGCCCAGTTCGGCGGCGTCGACATCATGGTTAACAATGCCGGCATCGGTTTCATGATGAAGCCGCTGCTCGATGTGGACCCACTCGATTGGGACACGGTGATTGCGGTCAACCTGTCGGGCGCATTCTATTGCACCCAATCGGCGGCGCGGGCGATGGTGACGGCGGGCAAAGGGGGCCGCATTATCAACATCGCTAGCCAGGCCGCGAAGACCGGCTTCCCGCATCTCCCCGCTTATGTTTCCTCAAAGCACGGCATGATCGGCCTGACCCGCGCGACTGCGGTCGAACTCGGCGCGCACAGCATCACTGTCAACGCGGTCTGCCCCAATCACGTAACGACCGGATTGGGCGCCGAACAGAATGCCTATTTTTCCAAACTGCTCGGCTTTGCGAGCGTCGAGGATTATCTGAAGAACATGTCCGCCAAGAACCCGATGGGCCGTCCGGGCTTGGCATCCGACACCGCCGCTGCTTGTGCATGGCTGGCGAGTGATGATGCCATTTATGTGACGGGCGAAGCCCTCAACGTCAGCGGCGGGGAGGAAATGCATTGATGCAGACCGAACGCATCGACTGGCCAAACGGCGCAAACATCGCGCTCTCTATCGTCGTCAATGTCGAGGAAGGCAGCGAAATGACCGTCGCGCGCGGCGACCGCGGGATGGAGCCTGTCGACGAGCTCGGCATTCACATAAAATCGCCGATCCGCAATTACGGCAATGAATCCAACTACCTCTACGGCATAAAGGCGGGTGCGCCGCGCGTCGTGGCGCTGCTCGACAAACATGACGTTCGCGCGAGCTGGACGGTCGCCGCCATGTCCCTCGAAAACCATCCCGAAATCGCTGCCGCCATCCGGGCACGCGGCGATGAACCCGTCAGCCACGGATACCGCTGGATCCACCAGTTCAAGATGGACGAAGCCCAGGAGCGCGATTTCATCCGCAAAGCCGTGACCTCGATCAAGCAAACGACCGGCACCCGCCCCTATGGCTGGCTGTCGCGATACTTCCACACCGACAACACCCGCCGCCTTCTCATCGAAGAAGGATTCGCCTATCACATGGATGATTATTCGGGCGACATACCCTTCGTCGACGCCACGACTGTCCCCGGCAAGCCCATCGCTATCGTCCCCTATCAACTCGACACCAACGACATGAAGATGTGGACCGACCCGGCCTACACGCCCGCCAACTGGCTTGATTATGCGAGGGCGAGCTTCGACTGGACCTATGCCGAAGGGGTGGCGGGGAACCCGAAGATGATGAGTCTGGGCCTGCACCTGCGCATCATCGGCCGTCCAGGGCGAATATGGGCGCTCGACGAATTTCTTCGCCATGTGAAGGGCCACAACGACGTCTGGTTCGCGACGCGGCATGAAATTGCCAAGGTCGTGCTGTGACCCTCCGCCTCGAAACCCACGGCGCCGTAGCCCACCTGATCATCGACCGCGCAGCGAAGCGAAATGCGTTCAACCAGTCGATGTGGGAAGCATTGCCGGGGTTGGTTGCGGCCGCGATGGCCGACGACAACGTGCGCGTCCTCGTCCTCCGCTCGGCCGAACCCGGCGTCTTTTGCGCCGGAGCAGACATCGGCGAACTGTCGGCCAACGCTGATCCCGACTGGTTGCTGGCCAATCAGACAGCGATCAACCGCGCACAATCTGACCTTACCCGCGCGCCCAAGCCAACGGTCGCACTCATCGACGGCGATTGCGTTGGCGGCGGATGCGGCCTGGCGCTCGCCTGTGATTTGCGCATCGCCTCGGCGCGCTCGCGCTTCGGGATCACGCCAGCGAAACTCGGGCTGGTCTATCCGCTGCACGATACCAAGCTGCTCGTCGACCTCGTCGGCCCCGCCAATGCCAAGCGCATCCTCTTCACCGGCGCGCTGATTGATGCCGCCGAAGCCCACCGCATCGGATTGATCAATGAAATCAATGAGAACGCCGATGCTCTGATCGAAACGATGACGAGCGTTTCAGGCCACAGCCAGCGCGAATCCAAAGCGATGATCCGTCGCATCCTCGACGGCCAAACTGACGATGACGATACGACCCGCGCGCTGTTTGCGGGTGCCTTCACCGGCCCCGATTTCAGGGAGGGCGTCGATGCGTTCCTGAACAAGCGAAAGCCTGATTTCGAATGACCCACGGACAAATCCTCGGCGGAACAATCACCACGCCCGATCTCGATCTCGCCCTCGCCGATTACCGCGACCGGCTCGGGCTGACCATCGTCGATCAGGCCACCCTTCCCGCCGACCTGACCGCAAGCTGGGCTACCCCCGCCAGCACCGGCGCGCGCTTCGCCATTCTGCAACCCACCAGCGGCGCGCCCTGTTTCCTCCGCCTCGTCGAACAACCCACCCCAGCCGATTTCAAACCGACCCGAACCTATGGCTGGGCTGCCTTCGAAATCACGGTGCAGGATGTCTATAACTGGCCCGCCAAACTCACTGGCTCGGGCTTTGACATCGTCGGTCCTCCCAAGGAAATTGATGGGCTCCCCTACTTCATCGCGATGCAGATGACGGGACGCGGTCGCGAAATGATCTACTTCAACGAAGTCCGCCAGAACACACCGTCGTCGGACCTTCCCAAAGCCGCATCGCCCGTCGATCATATCTTCATCGTTATCCTCGCCTGCGCGGATCGGCCCTCCGCGCTCGACTGGTATCGCGACCGGGTCAAACTCGACGTGGGCGGCAGCTACACCATCGAATATACGATGATAAACAAGGCGTTCGGCTTACCCGACGGCACCGCATCGACAATCACGATGGTCCAGAAGGGGCGCCTGCCGATCATCGAAGTCGATGGCTACCCGCAAGCCGCCGCCGTCCGCCCCGGCCCCGCCGATGCTCTGCCGGCGGGCAACGCCATTGTCACGCTCGCGGTCGACAGTCTCGACGCACTCGCCCTCGACTGGATCACGCTGCCCGCCATCCGCAATGGGCCACTCTATGCCAGCCGCCGCGCCGCCACCGTGCGCGGACCCGCGGGAGAACTGCTCGAACTGGTTGAACTATAGGCAGTGACGAAGGCGCTAGCGCGCACTGTTCTACCCCGCTAAGACACGCCTTCGTTAAGCGGTAGGGCGTAATTAATGATGGGTCGCATCTGGGACTGGATAAAGGCACATCCGAAATGGTCGATTGCCATCGGCCTCGCGGTCGCCGCAGTCCTTTATTTCGCGCTCCGCCCCACGCCGCGCACCTATGAATATGTGTCGGCCACGGTGGATCGCGGCGAAGTCGTCCGTCGGGTCACCGCATCGGGCAAACTCCGCGCGCTCAACACGATAAAGGTCGGTGCCGAAGTGTCGGGCCAGATCACCCGCGTCTATGTCGATTTCAATTCGCCCGTGCGCGCAGGGCAAGTGCTCGCCGAAATCGATCCCACCCGCCTCAGCGCGCGTGTCCAGCAGGCGCGCGCGCAAGTCGCCAGTGCTCAGGCCTCGCTTGCCCTCGCCGAAGCCTCCGGTGCCCGCGCACAAAGCGAAATCAGCATTCAGGAACGCGAATTCAGCCGCCGTTCGCAACTCGCCGAACGCGGTTTCCTGTCGAAATCGGCGCTCGACGGCGCGAGCAGTGTTTTGTCCTCGGCGCGCGCCAACATCCGCACGACTGCGGCCCAAGCCGCCAGCGCCCGCGCCCAAATATCACAGGCCAACGCCGAACTGTCCTCCGCCCTCCTCGACCTCAGCCGCACGACCATTGTTGCCCCCGCATCAGGCGTCATCATCAACAAGCTCGTCGAGCCCGGCACCACCGTTGCTGCCAGTTTCCAAACGCCCAACCTGTTCGAAATCGCCGCCGACACGACGCGGATGCAAGTCGAAGCCTCGGTCGATGAAGCCGACATCGGTCAGGTCCGCGAGGGTCAGCCCGTGCGGTTTACGGTGGACAGCTATCCGGGCGAAACCTTTGCCGCGACCGTGCGGCAGATCCGCAAAAGTGCGACCGAAACGCAAAATGTCGTCAGCTATCTCGTCATCCTCGATGTCGACAACAAGGACGGCAAGCTGCTGCCCGGCATGACTGCCAATGTCGAGATCATCACCGGCCAGAAGCAAAATGTTATGCGCGTCCCCACCACCACGCTCCGCTTCCGCCCACGCGCCGCCGATTTGCCCAAGGACAAGGCGCCCCCCTCGACGCAACCCATCGTCTTCGTGGCGGGCACAGACCCCTTCAAACCGTCTAGGCGCACAGTAACACTCGGCCTTCAAGGCGAGGATTTCGTCGAAATCACCAAAGGCCTTGCACCCGGCACCAAGATCATCGTCCGCAGCCGGTCCACGGTCAAGAAAACCACTGATGAAGACGCCGGCGACGAGAGCGACAATGCGACCGAAGAGTGAGGCGGTGAGTAACACACATCGCCCCCCCTCCGACTTCCCTGAGCTTGTCGAAGGGCTCTTCTTCTTTTCTGACTCTGTAGAAGGAGAGGGCTTCGACAAGCTCAGCCAAATCGGTGTTAGGATGACATGACCATCCCGCTCCTCGAAACGCAAAACCTCGTCAAGGATTATGTCCTTGGGGGCGAGACGGTCCATGCCGTCGCGGGCGTCTCGCTGACCATCCAGCGCGGTGAATTTGTCGCGATCATGGGGGCGAGCGGCTCGGGCAAATCGACCTTCATGAACATGATCGGTGCGCTCGACGTGCCAACGTCAGGAACGCTCAAGATCGACGGCACCGACATTTCGCACCTGACCAGCGACGAACTCGCCGACATCCGCAACCGGAAAATCGGCTTCGTTTTCCAGCAATTCAATCTCCTAGCGCGCACGACCGCGCTCGACAATGTGGCGACACCGCTGGTTTATGCCGGGCTCAGTGGCCCCGAACGTCGCGCGAGGGCGACCAAGACGCTCGAAGCGATGGGCCTCGCCGACCGGATGACGCACACCCCCGCCAAGCTCTCGGGCGGGCAGCAGCAGCGCGTTGCCATCGCTCGGGCATTGGTCACCGAACCACTGATGCTCCTCGCCGACGAGCCCACCGGCGCGCTTGATACCGTCACTTCGGGCGACATCATGGGGATTTTCCAGCGGCTGAACGATGACGGCATTACTGTCATTGTCGTCACCCACGAACCCGACGTCGCCGAGTATGCCCAGCGCCGCATCCTCTTCCGCGACGGTAAAGTCATCGAGGACGCCCCCGTCTCGACAAGGCGGCGGGCATGAATATTCAGCGCACAATCGCCGGCTGGGGCATCAATATCGCCATTGCGCTGACGGCACTGCGCACCAACCTCATGCGTTCGATCCTCACCACGCTGGGCGTCATGATCGGCGTGCTGGCCGTCATCCTCGCAGTGGCCGTCGGCGACGGTGCGAAAGTCAGCGTGATGGATTCGATCAACCAGCTCGGCAGCAACATGGCGATTGTCTTTCCCCAGCCCGAGAACAAGGGCGGCCGCCGCGTTGTTGACCGCGGCCGCCTCACCGAACGCGACGCCCGGGCGATCCAGCGGCTTGTTCCCGGAGTCAGCGGTATCGCCCCGCAACTTCGCTCCACGGTCCAGCTCGTCATCCAGGGCCGCAACGCCACGACGACTGCGGTCGGTATCACCCCCGACTACAGCCGTGTTGCCAACTTCGAAATCGACACCGGCCGATTCATCACCGAAGCCGATGTCCGCACCGCGGCGCGCGTGATTGTTCTCGGCCCCAGCGTCGCGACCAAGCTGTTCGGCAGCTTTGATCCTCTTGGCCAGACGATCCGTGTCAGCCGCGTGCCGTTGACGGTCATCGGCGTCCTGCAAAGCAAGGGAAGCACCTTCGGCAACGACAATGACGACCTGACGCTCGTGCCGATCACCACCGCACGTCAACGCTTTGCGAGCGCCGCCACACAGGGGCCCGACGACCTCAACGTCCTCTTCGTCGGTTTTGAAGACGGCGTTGAGCTTGCCACGGCAAAGAAAAACATGGTCCGAGTCCTCCGCGCCCGCAACAATGTGCCCCGGGGCGAGATTAGTCCGTTCACCGTCAACACGACCGAGGAATTCATGAAGCAATCGGGCCTCGTCACCGGCGTGTTTCAAGGCGTCCTCGTCGCCATTGCATCGATCAGCCTGCTTGTCGGCGGCATCGGCATCATGAACATCATGTTGGTCAGTGTGACCGAGCGCACCCGCGAGATCGGCCTGCGCATGGCACTCGGCGCCAAACGCAGCGACATCCGCAACCAGTTCCTCGTCGAAGCCGCCGTCCTCTGCATGATCGGCGGTGCCATAGGTTTGGTCCTCGCCGTGATCCTAGCCCAGGTCTTCGAAAACCTCGCCGACTTCCCCGCCCCCATCGGCATCGGCACCGCCATCGGATCAATGCTGTTCAGCGCGTTTATCGGACTGGCATTCGGGAGTTACCCCGCGGTGAGGGCGTCGAGATTGTCGCCGATCGAGGCGTTGCGGAGTGAGTGAGGTAACTGCAATAGTATGCGCGATATCATTGAGTCGAGGCAGCCTCTAAACCACAAGTACTGTTGATCCCGTCGTCCGCCGCCCCTCCAGATCGTGGTGAGCTTGTGCGGCATCCTCCAGCGCATAAGTCTGGCCGATGGTCAGTTTCAGCACGCCGGTGCGGAACATGTCGATGACATAGTCGCTGCCCGCCACGCGTTCTTCGGGCGTCGCATAATAGTCGAACAGCGTAGGTCGCGTGTTATACAGCGACCCCTTCTGCGCCAGAATGCCGAGGTTGACCCCGCCCACCGGCGCATCGGCATTGCCATAGTTAACGATCATCCCGCGCCGTCCGGTTGAATCAAGCGAGGCTTCCCATGTCGCCATCCCCACCCCGTCAAACGTCACGCGTACCCCCGCCCCACCGGTCAGTTCACGCACGCGTGGGGCCACGGCTTCCTGTGTGTAAAGGATCACATGATCCGCCCCCGCCGCCGTCGCTGCCGCGGCTTTCTCAGGAGTGGACACCGTGCCGATCACGGTCGCGCCGATGTGCTTCAGCCACTGCACCAGCAACAACCCCACACCCCCTGCTGCTGCATGGACGAGCACCACCATCCCGGGCTGAACCTTAGCGCAGCGTTCGACCAGAAACTCGGTCGTGCATCCTTTCAACAGCCCCGCCGCCGCCGTCTCGTCCGACATATCATCGGGAATACGGAACAGCGTTGCCGTCGCGACATTGCGTTCGGTGGCATAAGCGCCCAGCGCCGGACCGAAGGTTGCAACACGGTCGCCGACTTCATACTCGACTCCTCCCCCGACTGCCTCGACAACACCGGCGGCTTCCAGCCCCAGTCCGCTCGGCAAGGCCACCGGATAAATACCCCGCCGGTGATAGGTGTCGATGAAGTTCAACCCAACTGCTGTCGAACGGAAACGGACCTCGCCCGGCCCCGGCGGCGGCACATCGACGTCGATCCATTCGATCATTTCGGGGCCGCCGTAAGCGGTGATGCGGGCAGCGCGGGTCATCGTGAAGCGACTCCTCTTAACAATCGGCGAGTGTGCGATGATCAACGCGCCGGATCAACGACAACAGGT
>JAYUYR010000015.1:0-3143 GCA_043752405.1 Sphingomonas sp.
CTTTCGCGAAGACACTGAAGCCAAACTTCGCCAGGCGCAGAAGATGGAAGCCATCGGCCAGCTGACCGGCGGTATCGCACATGACTTCAACAACATGCTCTCGGTCGTCATCGGTGGCCTGGAGCTGGCGCAGCGTCGTCTGGCAAATGGCGGCGACCGCGTGGGCAAGCATCTCGACCAGGCGATGGAAGGGGCCAACCGCGCAGCTGCCCTGACCAAGCGCTTGCTGGCCTTTGCGCGGTCGGAACCCCTAATGCCTGCCGCGACCGATCCCAACGTCTTGATCAGCGGTATGTCCGACCTCATCGAGCGTACGATTGGTGATACGATCAAGGTCGAAATCACCCCAGAGGATGCGACATGGCCGATTTTTGTCGATGGGTATCAGCTTGAAAACGCTATCCTCAATCTTGCAGTCAACGCACGTGACGCAATGCCCGGGGGCGGCACAATGCGGATCGTGACGAGTAATGCCGTGCTTACCGATGGAGAGATCGAAGGGGTAAACGGCGGCGACTATATCCGGTTAAGCGTGAGCGACACTGGCGTAGGGATGACCAGCGACGTCCTTGAACGCGCGTTCGAGCCCTTTTTCACGACCAAACCTGTCGGTACGGGCACGGGCCTCGGCCTCAGCCAGATATTTGGCTTTGTCCGCCAGTCGCGTGGTGCTGTCAGCGTGACCAGCGAAGTCGGCACCGGCACCACTGTTTCGATATTCCTGCCGCGCAGTGCCACCGATCCCGCAGCCCAAGCCGTCGTTCCGGACAGCGCGTCAATACCTCTGCGGCGGCGCGGGACAGCCGTGCTGGTTGTCGAAGATGACCCGCGCGTCCTTATGGCCACTAGTGAAGCGCTCGAGGAATTGGGGTTGCGCACGGTTCGCTGCATGAACCCACGCGACGCTGCAAGAATGCTGCGCGAGAATCCTGATGTCGGCCTCATTGTCAGCGATGCATTGATGCCAAACATGACCGGCCCCGAGCTGATCGCATCGATCCGCGATGATTATCCCGGCCTCCCTGTGCTGTTCGTCACGGGCTATGCCGGCGACATCGATACCACGGCCGGTTTTGGCGGCAATATGGTCCTGCGCAAGCCGTTTTCGCTCGCGGCGCTCGGCAAAGCGGTCGGCACACTCCTCGCAAATGATCCGGTGCGACGGGCGCGCGCTGCATAGAACTCCAGCGAAAGAGCGATTCCCATTGCGCGTTCGACAAGCTAAAGCATCTGCACATTAGAAAACGGCATCACCATTTCCTCGACTTTCCTCTCTGCAACCGACAGGTATCTGGCGCGACTGATCATTGTGCCGCTGTTGTCGTCGCTGGTGATCGCGGCAATGCTGCTGGTCCTCGACCGGATGCTGCGCCTGTTTGATTTCGTCGCATCCGAAGGCGGACCCGTCAGCATCGTATGGCAGATGCTGGCAAACCTGCTGCCCGAATATCTCTCCCTCGGCATCCCCATTGGCGTGCTGCTCGGTATCCTTCTCGCTTTCCGCAAGCTCGCTTTGTCCTCCGAACTCGATGTGTTGCAAGCCGTTGGGCAGGGCTATTGGCGGCTGCTTCGTGTGCCGTTCCTCTATGCGATGTTTTTTGCCGTCCTGAACCTGATGATCGTCGGTTTCGTCCAGCCGTCGGCGCGCTATGCCTATGAACGGCTGCGCTTCGAATTGCGGTCGGGCGCGCTTGGGGCCTCGATCAAGGTCGGCGAGTTTACCAAACTCGGCAAGAATATGACGCTGCGCATCGAATCGAGCAGCGAAGAAGGCCGCAACCTGTCGGGCATTTTTGTCATGGCGCGTGAAAAGGGCGGGCGGAGCCTGGCCGTCACCGCCGAACGCGGCACGTTCATGGCAACCGATGATCCCGACACGATCATCCTCCGCCTGTCGAACGGCACACTGACGCACAACGCACCCGATTTCCGCGTGCCGCGCGTGCTGAGTTTCAGCGCGCACGACCTGCCCATCGACCTGCCCAAAATCGAATCGTTCCGCGGCCGCGGACAGGCCGATCGCGAGCTCACTCTTCCCGAACTGGTTGCGGTCGGCACGGACACGGACAGCACCGTGACTCTCCGCAATGAAAGCTGGTCACAGTTTAATTTCCGCATTGTTCAGGTCGCCATCATGCTGCTTCTCCCGCTTCTGGCGGTCGCACTTGCGGTGCCGCCCAAGCGATCAACCTCGGCCATTGGCGTCTTCATCTCGATCATCGCTGTCGTCACCTATTACAAGGTCAGTGAATATGCGACTGGCATGGGCGAACTGGGCAAGATCAACCCGTTCCTCGCGCTTTGGGTGCCTTTCCTGCTCTTTGCGGCACTCATCATCTGGATGTTCCGCACCTTGGCCTATGTGCCGGGCGGGCAGCCCATCGGCGGCGTTGACCGGCTTGCCGGCAAAGTTACAGTCCTGGTCAAACGCGGGTTCAGACTGTTTGCCAGGGCGAAACGCTGATGCCTGATTTCTTCCCCTCGCGGACGCTGACCATCTACATGGCAAAGATGTTTGTCGTGCGCGTGTTCGCGGTGCTCGCGATCCTCGTCATCGTCCTTCAGGTGCTCGACCTGCTCGGCGAAAGCGATGCGATCCTCTCGTATCAGGGTAATGGCCAGGCGCAGATATTGACCTACATCAGTTTACGCATCCCCGGCATTATTCAGCGGTTCCTGCCTTTTTGCGTCCTGCTTGGCACGATCATCACGCTCGCCTCGCTGAACCAGAACAGCGAAGTCGTCTCGATGAAGGCTGCGGGCTTGTCGGCGCATCAGGTGCTGGCACCGCTGTTCGTTGCCAGCCTGCTGATCGCAATCGCGTCGTTTGTGTTCAACGACCGCATCGTTACGCGCGCGACGGCCACACTGAACCTGTGGGAAGGCGTCGATTACGGCAAGATGCCTACCGGACGCGAATCGATGACCAATGTCTGGGTCCGCGAAGGCGACGACCTTATCCATGTCGATGTCGTGCAGGGGCGCGCGGATACGACGGTGCTGACCGGCCTCAGCATTTATGACCGCACCGGCGGGTCACTGTCCAAAATCGTCACCGCCGATCGCGCATCGGTGACCAAAGGCGGCTGGCAACTGACCAACACCTACTCTTTCGATATTGCCAGCGGGACCAAGACGAGAAA
>JAYUYR010000016.1:0-3142 GCA_043752405.1 Sphingomonas sp.
TGATCTGGCAGCGCTGTTCGACGGATCGACGCATGGGCCACCGGCAATCGGGGCATCCGAACGTCCTGCTGAGCCCAGTTTATTGCCCGGATGGCTCGCGCGGATCATTCCTCAAGAGGAGCATGAAGCACTCCTCGAACGTGCGCCGTTCGATTTGCGGGTCAACACGCTCAAGACAACGCCTGAGGCCGTGCTTGCGATGCTGCAAGGATCGGCACGCATCGACGGCACGAGGAATGGCTTGCGCCTTCCCGACAAAATTCCGCTGGTCACACACCCTGAACTGGATGGCCTCATTGAAGTGCAGGATGCGGGCAGTCAGATGATTGCCGAAACCTGCCAAGCTAAATCCGGGCAGACGGTGATCGATTTGTGTGCGGGAGCGGGCGGTAAAACGCTCGCACTGGCAGCCGATATGGCGGGGCAGGGAATGCTTTACGCCTGCGACACCGATCGCGGTCGCCTCTCGCGATTGATTCCGCGTGCGCAGGTTGCGGGCGCATTTTTTGTGCAGACGAGGATGCTGAACCCCAAGCGCGAATCCGAAGCGCTGGGCGATCTGCTCGACAGCGCCGACTGTGTCCTTGTCGATGCGCCCTGTTCGGGCACCGGCACATGGCGTCGCAACCCTGAATTGCGCTGGCGACTGACGCATGCCCGTCTGGACGCAGTCATTGATCTGCAAGCCTATCTGATCGACCTAGCCGCGACCTTGGTTAAACCGGGTGGTGCGCTCGTGTATGCGGTCTGCTCGCTTATTGGTGAGGAGGGGCAGGCCCAGGTCGATGCATTCCTGCGCCACCAATCGGGTTGGACGCTTGAAAGCGCGCGGTCGTTAACCCCATCGCGGGACAAGACCGATGGTTTTTTCGTCGCGCGCCTTATTCGGGCGTGCTAGCGTTGCCCGTTAAATGCTTCTGGAGACTCTGATGCGCCTGACGCCCCCTGCAATCGCGATTGCCGTCCTGTTTGCGATGGTGTCGAGTGTCAGTCACAGCCAGCGACCCGACAGCCTGATCGATGCGCGCTCGCTGGCATTGACGCGCGAGGGGCAGGCTGAGGCGGTGGCAGGCCGTTATGACAGCGCAACTGATGCCCTCGAAAGCGCATTGGCAATCGATCCGAAAAACCGTCCCGCATTTCTCGCGCTCGCAAATGTCGCCAAAAAGCAGGGTTTGCCGGGAAAAGCGATCCGCCTTTACCGTGAAGCGCTGCTGATCGAACCCAATGATGTAGCGGCGCTTGCGGGACAGGGAGAAGCCCTGGTTACCAAGGGTGCCGTGACCAAGGCCAAAGAAAATCTCGCCAAGGTCAAAACGCTGTGTCTGGCGACATGTCCCGAGCAGGTTTCGCTTGCCGCCGCTATCGAACGTGGCGGTTCGGGGCCAGCTCTGTCAGCGCAAACCATAACGCCGCGTCCGGTGGCAACGGTTGGTAAAACGAATTAGATCAGCTTCGCAATTGCCACGAAATCGTTGACGTCGAGGGTTTCGGCGCGTCGGGTGGTATCGATGCCGAGCGTGTCGAGCGCAGCCAGCGCCCCCGGAACACCCTTGACGCTTTGCCGCAGCATCTTGCGACGTTGCCCGAAGGCAGCGGCAGTCAGACGCTCGATGCTGGCGCAGGTGGCACCTTCGGGTTGTAGCGCCGGAACGATATGCAGCACGGCGGACATAACGTTGGGTGGGGGTGTGAAGGCGGACCGGTGAACTTTCATCGATATGTGGGGCGTGCTGCGCCACTGCGACAGCACTGCCAGCCGACCGAACGCCGATGTATCGGGCGTGGCAACGATGCGCTCGGCGACTTCCTGTTGAAACATAAGCGTCAGCGATCCCCAGCGCGGCGGCCACGCCTCTCCCGTCAACCATTTCACCAGCAGCGCCGTGCCGACATTATAAGGGAGATTGGCGACGATATGCCCGCCGGGTTCGATCACGTCGATCAGGTCCACGGTCATTGCGTTGGCTGCGATTACTCGAAGTTGCCCGGGATGCGCTTCGCCAAGTTCGGCAAGCGCGGGCAGGCAGCGGCGGTCGCGTTCGACGGCGGTCACACGCGCACCAACATCGATCAGGGCGCGGGTCAGACCACCGGGGCCGGGACCGACTTCATAAACGGATTGGTCGCGGAGATCGCCCGGCACTGTTGCGATCCGATCGAGCAACTGGCTGTCGAACAGGAAGTTCTGGCCGAGTGCCTTGCTGGCCGTCAGCCCATGCCGCGCAATGACATCACGTAGCGGTGGGCGCGCATTGGTCACGCGGCCTGTTGCGTGCAGGCCTGTTCCGCGCGGCACGTCGTGGCCTCTGCCGCCATCCTGATCGCGGCAATCATTGCACCGGGATTGGCGATATTCTGTCCGGCGATGCCGAATGCCGTGCCGTGATCGGGCGCCGTGCGGACAATCGGCAGGCTGAGTGTCATGTTGACACCATCGTCGAAATGCAGTGTTTTCAGAGGGATAAGCGCTTGGTCGTGATACATGCAGACGGCCACATCATAATGCGCCCGGGCCCGCGCATGAAACATCGCGTCGGCGGCTGTCGGGCCGGTCACATAGATGCCTTCGCTCCGCAGGATTTCGATTGCCGGTATGATGAAATCGATCTCCTCGCGGCCCAAGGCACCGTTCTCGCCTGCGTGCGGATTGAATCCAGCAAATGAGAGGCGCGGGTTGTCGATGCCAAAATTACGTTGCAGCCCGCGCGCTGTTGCCCGACCCGTCGCGACGATCATTTCCACCGATAGCACCGAAGCAACATGGGCGAGTGGCAGATGCGTTGTCACCGGCACCACTTTCAACGTAGGTCCGGCCAACAGCATCACCGCGTTCTCACTCGCCACGCCGCAGCGTTCCGCGATAAACTCAGTTTGGCCGGGGTGCGAAAAGCCAACAGCATACAGCTGGGTCTTCGAAACCGGTCCGGTGACGAGGGCGCGGGCAGCGCCCGAACGGGCAATGCCGACCGCAAATTCCAGCGAATCGAGCGAGCAGCGCGCCCCTTCGAGATTGGGTTCTCCCGGTGTAATCGACCCCGCATCCTCGACCTGCATGACGGGCAGCGCGCGTTCAAAGACTGCAACGGTTTCGCGCGGGTCGGTGATGCGTTCGACCGGCCCCAGCCACACCGCCTGAATT
>JAYUYR010000017.1:0-8003 GCA_043752405.1 Sphingomonas sp.
GCGTCGGGGTGCACGACGGCATAGCCCCGGACTCCTTCGGCGCGGGCAGAACTGGTTTCCCAGACGGTCGGCGCCGGTGCGCCCGTCGCCACCGCAATCCGCGCGAGCAAGCGGCCCAGCACCCCGTGTCCGACAATCAGGTCGGGCGAGGCATGTCCGGCAATCGCATGATAGGCCGTCGCCGCCAGCGCCACTAGGACACCGTTCGCGCCCAGCGATTCTGCGACAGGTACGGCCCGCGCACCCGGCATCACGACTCGCGAGGCTGAGCCACCGAACAACCCGCGCGCTTGCCTGTAACAATTGGCACCGGGAACAAAGACCCATTCGCCGATCCGTCCGCGTGCCTCGGCACCGGCGTCGACAACGCGGCCAACCGATTCGTAACCGGGCACCAGCGGATAACCCATCCCCGGAAATTCTGGCATTTTCCCTGACCACAATAGCCGTTCGGTGCCGGTGCTGATCCCGCTCCAGGCGATGTCGACGACGATGTCAGTAGTGGTTGGTTCGTTGAGGGCGAGCGAACGGAGCGAAAGCTGCTCCGGTGCTTCGAGTATGACCGCAAGCGCGTCCATACGACCCTCCTCTATGGCCCCGGTGGTGGATCCCCCGATGGCCAGAGTGTCACACTAGCTGGACACTAAATGTTGTCAACAAAACTTTACGCTTTTTTGTGTCCAGCCAATATGACACGCGCTGCCAGGGGTAAATCGGTGGGCAAAATGCGAACATCGCCCAGTCCTGCCGCGCGCAGCATCGCGCAATTTTCCTCCATCGTGCGCGGGCGCCCTTGACCCATCGCCCAAAGGTAGAGGCCGAAATAGCCGTCGCCCATCGCCCGCGCGCTGCTGGTTCCCGCCATCGGTTCGGCAATCAGAAGCTTGCCATCGGCGGGCAATGCCGCAGCGATGTTGCGCAGCAATTTCATCACCGCATCGTCATCATGGTCATGCATGATTCGCACCAGCGAGATCAGGTCAAACCCAGCGGGCAGGGCATCTTCGAAAAAATTGCCGCCATGCGCGACTAGTCCTGTCGGCGCGCGCGCCGCTACGGCGGGCAAATCGAATACGGCGGTTTCGAGTCGCGGATGGGCCGCGCCGACTGCGCGCACGAACACGCCTGCACCGCCACCCACATCGAGCAAGCGCCGGTGCCCGCCAAAGCGGTACGCCCCCAGCACCTGTTCGGCGACCATCGCCTGCGACGCCGCCATCAACGCCGTATAGGGGGCTACACCTTCCGCAGCCGCGTTACTCCCTTCGTTATAGGCCCAATAGGCCGCCAAATTCCCCCCGCCGCCGCCACGCCGCAACAGTGCGACCGGATCGGCCAGATCGGCATAGAGCAACGCATGATGTTCGATCATTTCGGCGACGCCCGGACTGCCGTGCAGCGACGTCCCCTGCGCGCCCAGCATATAGCGGCCGTCATGCAGGCGTTCGGCAATGTCGATTGCGGCTGCGGCCTTGAGCAGTCGGTCAGCGCCCTCGACCGGCAAATCGGCAAATGTCGCCGCGTCGGCCACGGATAATGGCCCGCCTGCGAGTCGCGCGACCAATCCGGTCCGCACACACGCCAGCAGGACTTGCGAATAGACAAAGCCATTGACCAGATTGAACAGGCTTTCGGCCTTGCCGCGCCCAATCCCGCGCATCAGCGGATTGCCGAGCGCGAAGCTGCGAAATCGCGCGCTGGCAAAGATCCGGTTGCGCCAGTTGATCCGGCGCTGCTGCCATGTCGGGGTGTCATAAATATTCGTCGGTTGCATCTGTCCAGTTTGCTGGACATAATTTCATTCGGCAAGCAGGAGCATGGTTTAAGATGTCCGGTGGGCGGACCATCCCAAATATTATTGTCGTCGGTGCCGGCATCGGCGGCCTGACCAGCGCGGCTTTGCTTGCGGCGCAAGGATATGACGTGACAGTCGTCGAAGCGGCGGGCCATCCCGGCGGAAAAGTGCGTCAGGATGTCGTCGATGGCGCCAAAATCGACGCTGGCCCCTCGGTCTTCACAAAACGGCCGGTTTTCGATGCAATTTTCGATGCTTGCGGGGCATCGCTCGATGACCATATCAGCTTGACCCCGGCGAGCATCCTCGCGCGCCATGCGTGGGGCGACGACCGGCTCGATTTGTTCGCCGATCCAAAGGCCAGTGAGGACGCTATCGGTGCGTTTGCGGGGGCCGAAGCCGCGCACGGCTATGCCCGTTTCTGCGCCGAGGCTCGCCGTGTCCACGACTGCATCGACAAACCCTTCATGCAAAGCAGCAAGACAAGCGCGCCCGGTCTTGCATGGCGCATTGCCACGCAGCGCCCCCGCGACCTGTTCGTGATGCGGCCGTTCGAATCCCTATGGAAAGTCCTCGGTGATTATTTCCCCGATCCGCGCCTGCGTCAGTTGTTCGGGCGCTATGCAACCTATTGTGGTTCCTCGCCTTTTCTGGCGCCGTCGACCCTAATGCTCATTGCACATGTCGAAGCCGAAGGGGTCTGGTTCGTCGACGGCGGCCTGTCAGAACTCGCCCGCGCACTCGAAGCCGTTGCCGTCAAAAATGGCGCCAAGTTCCACTATAACGCCCGCGTCGATCAAATTCTAACCGACAAAGGCCGGGCATCTGGGGTCCAGCTGGCCAACGGTGAAAGACTCACCGCCGACACGATTGTCCTCAACGCCGACAGCGCCGCGCTTGCCGCCGGTGCGTTCGGCGTCAAGACCGGCACTCCCTATCCCCCTGCCGCGCGGTCACTTTCCGCCATGACATTCCTCGGCAAGGTGAAGGCGGATGGTTTCCCGCTCACTCACCATAACGTCTTCTTTTCAAACGATTACCGCGCCGAGTTCGATGCGTTCGCCACGGGCCAACTCGCCCACCATCCCACTGCTTATCTCTGCGCGCACGATCGTCTCGACCACAGCGACCTGACTGCGCCCGAACGTGTCCAGATCATCATCAATGCCCCCGCCAATGGCGATACCCACATCTACACTTGTCAGGAGATCGAGACATGTCGAACCGCTTTGAAGGCCATTTTGGCCCAGTCGGGGCTAATACTCTCGGGCGCCTTGCAAGCGACGACACCGACCGATTTCGCGACCCGCTTTCCGGCGACGGGTGGAGCCCTTTATGGACGGGCCTCGCACGGGTGGGCGGCGTCCTTCCGTCGGCCCGGCGCGCGGACGTCGATCCCTGGGCTTTACTTGGCGGGGGGCAGTACGCACCCGGGCGCGGGCGTGCCGATGGTCGCGCTGTCGGGACAATTGGCCGCCGCATCGATCATGTCGGACCACGCTTCGACGCGCTCGTCGGCCCGCAAGGCTATGGCTGGTGGTACGTCGACGCCCTCAGTGACGACCGCCGTTACGGGCTGACCATCATCGGCTTCGTGGGCAGCGTTTTCTCGCCCTATTACAAAGCCAGCGGGCGGGGCGCGCCCGAGGAGCATTGCAGCATCAACGTCGCGCTTTACGGCCCGCGCAGTAACCGCTGGACGATGACCGAGCGACCATCGAGTCGCGTTCGGCGCAGCGCCGACACCCTGCAAGTCGGGCCGAGCGCGATGCATTGGGACGGGAACGCGCTGATCATCGACATTCACGAAACGGGCTGTCCGATCCCGTTTCCTGTCAGAGGCAAAGTCAGGCTTTACCCCGAACAGATTTCGGAAACCGCATTCGGCCTGCATGAGGACGGCCAGCACCTCTGGCACCCCATCGCCCCGCGCGCCCGCGTCGAAGTGTCGATGGACACCCCAGGCATCAACTGGTCGGGCAGCGGTTACTTCGATTCGAATTTTGGCCGTGAACCGCTCGAAGCGGGATTCCGCGAATGGCAATGGTCGCGCGCTCACCTGAAAGACGACGTCGCGGTCATCTACGAAGGTGAACGGCGGGACGGCACCGATTTCGCGATGGCATTGCGTTACGACCGGCAGGGTAGGTGGCACGACGCCGAGCTTCCCCCCTCCGCACGATTGCCCGGCACGACATTCGGCATGCCGCGCCGCACACGCGGGACGAACGCAAAAGTGGTCAAAACCTGGGAAAATGCGCCCTTTTACTCGCGGTCGGCGCTTTCAACCGACATCTATGGCGAACGCGTCGATGCCGTCCACGAGTCGTTATCGATGGACCGTTTCGTCGCGCCCATCGTCCAGCTCATGCTGCCCTTCCGCATGCCCAGAATTCTTCGCTGAAGCGTTGTCGCGCGCTGAGGCTTTGTCCGCTTTAATCGAGCGGTTGGTGGCCCAATATTGATAGGCACAAAAGCCGATGACGACGATGAAGGTAATCGCCCCCTCGATGATGCCGCCATACTTAGCGATCATATCGCTACACCCTTGGCAAAAACCGTAATCATTTCAGCGACCCGTTCAGGCGCTTCCTCATGCGCCAGGTGCCCCAAACCGTTGAGCACCTCGAGCCGTGCGCCCGGCACCAATGCCGCTGCCTCGCGCGCTTTCACCAGCGGAATGGCCGTATCGCCATCGCCGTGGATCAGCAGCAGTGGGGTGCTTAGCCCCGACAAGTCGCGCTTGAGCGGCTCCAGGTCCCACGACGCCATCATCGCAATGGTCCCTGCAATATGCCCCGGTTTGCCGAACAGCTTGGCATAGCCACCTATACCCGCCGCGTCGATTTTCGACCCTGTGCTCCGCAACATGAACCGCGCGACTTCGCCCGGGCCACGCGCGATCCCGGCGAAGATATGCGGTGCAAACGGATTGACGAACAATAACTTCGCCATCGTCGGAAACAGTTTCGCCGCAAGCCCGGGAAAGGGGAGCAATGCAGGGCTAAGCCCAACCACCGCCTTGGCATCGACCAATCCGTCCAGCGCCATCCGCAACCCGACCGCAGCCCCTGCCGAATGACCGACAATTATCGTTGGCGTCAGGTCGAGGTCGTCCAGCAACGCAGCAACGCTTTTCGCCATCGCCGGTAACGTCTGCGATCCCCGCGCGGTAAAACCATGCCCCGGCAGGTCCGGCGCAACGACCGTGAAATGCTTGGCCAGCAACGGCAGCATCACCCGCCAGCTATGCGTCGCCGCCCCGGTGCCGTGGAGCAGCAACAACACCGGCGCGTCCGCATCCTTCGGGCCTGCGACCTGCACATGCCAGCGCACCCCGCCAGCACTGACAAAGCGGCTGTGCACACGGTTCGGCCAGTCGCGCCCCTCCTTCTCCCAGACCGGCCGGTCACTCATGACGTCTTCACGGCATCGCGCACCGAAACCGCGTCCCCGCGCGGCAAAGCGACAAACTTTGCTCCCATCAGCGCGGCGATCGTCCGCCCTTCCTCCCGCGGTCGGGCAGATATGTCGATCAGTACGCCTGGCGCCTTCATTGCCCGCGCCGCTCCCTCGGCATCACGCTTCGCCGCCCCGGCATCTGCGGTGCCATCGAGCGCGATGTTCCCGCGTCCGTCGGTCAGCACGACGACAAACGGCGTCCGGTCCTTCGACCGCACCAGCGCCGCCACCTCGCCCGCCATCGCCAATCCTGCCGCCAGCGGCGTGCCGCCACCGCCCGGCAACTCGGCGAGGGCCCGCCGCGCCCGCGTCAACGACCGCGTCGGCGGCAGGATCAGCGCCGCCCCCGCTCCGCGAAAAGCGATGAGCGCAACCTGCGCGCGCTTCACATAGGCTTCGGCAAGCAGCAGCTCGACCGCGCCCTTCGCTTCAGCCAGCCGCGCTGCCGCCGATGATCCCGAGGCATCGACGACGAAAATCGTTGTGGTTTCAGCGCGCGACTGAAACCGCTTGATCCGCAAATCGTCGCGGCGAATGCGCACGCGGGTGTCGCCCGGCGCACGGCGGAGCTTCTGCCACGGGGCGGCTGCCCGCAACGTCTCGATCAGGCTCAGCCGATTGCCACCGCGCGGCATCCCCTGACGCACCCCCACGGGTCGTCCGCGCATCTGCGCCTTGAGCTTCGCCCCGCTGCCCTTGCCTTTGCTCATCGCCGCTCGGCGTCCGTTTTCGCTAATGGCTGCAATCATATTGGGCGGCAGCGTCGCCCGCACTGCAGCTAGGACGACATCCTCCAGCGCTTGGGTGGGATCGCCACTGCTTTGCTCGCCGGGGTCCGAGTTCTCGGGCATTGCATCGGGTTCCTCGGCAGGCGCGGGAAACTGTGTCGCGCGCGGCACGAGGACAAGGCGGATCGCCAGAATAAGGTCGTCTTCGGCCACGGTGTCGCGGTCGTAGAACAAGGCCGCAGCCTTTGCGGCACGCAGAGTCAGCAATGACCCGCGAGCCGACGTTACGCCCAGCGATGTTGCTGCGGAGGCAATGATGTGCAGGGCTTCGTCCGAAACACTGCAGTCCTGAGCCTGTCGAAGGACGGTGGAGTTTTCGAACCGTGCGCCGACAAGCTCAGCATTGCGGACGTCACTCAAATCAAACCAGAACGCCAGCCGCTCCACCAGCGCATCGGGCGCGTGTTCGTCCTCCGCGCCGTCGTCCAGCAGCGCCAGCAGGAACCGTGCATTATCCCGCCGCCGCATCCCGTCGCGCTCGGCAATAACGACGCCGGTATCCATCACGGCAGCAATCCGGCTCGCGATGCCCTCGTCCAGCCGCTCGGCCATCGGTACAACGACCAGCCCGCCATCGGCTTCGGCGAGCAACCCCATTCGCGCGACCGGCCGGTCCGCCGCTAATGTTGCCGCCAGATCAAGCCCGCCCAGCAACCGCTCGTCATCGATATGCACCGGGATTCTGCGCAACGGTCGCCCCGCCGCCATCGCCGCCAGCACGGCATCACGCGTCGGACCATCGCCGCCGCGCAACACTATGCCGCCCAGTCTCGGGTCGATCGCGCAGAGCTGCGCCGCGATCAGCGCATCCTCGATCACCCGAACAGTGCGTCCATCGCCCGCTCGATCCTCGCGGTCGATCCGGTTTCGTCTAGGACACTGCGGCGGAGTCGGTGCCTGAGCGCAAGCGGTGCAACCGACACGAGATGCTTTTCGGTCACCTGATCCTTGCCATCAAGCGCCGCCTGCGCCCGCGAAGCGCGCATCAGCGTTAACTCCCCGCGCAACCCATCCGCGCCAACCGCAATGCACAGTTCGGACGCACGGCGCAGCACTGCATCGGGCATATCAACGTTGGGCAGCAATGTTTTCGCTTTGGCAATCCTCTTCAGCGCCCTGCGCTCTTCCTTCGCCCAGCTTTCCGAAAATGCCGCGCCATCGCGCTCATACGCATCGCAGCGCCGCAACACTTCGACACGGGCATCCAGATCCTGCGGCGTCCGCACTTCGACCGACAGGCCAAACCGGTCGAGCAGCTGCGGGCGCAACTCTCCTTCCTCGGGATTACCGCTGCCGACCAGCACGAAGCGCGCCGGGTGCCGTACGCTTAGCCCTTCACGCTCGACCACATTCTCGCCCGATGCTGCCACATCAAGGAGCAGATCGACGATATGATCTTCGAGCAGATTGATTTCATCAATATAAAGAAAGCCGCGATCCGCCTTTGCGAGCAAACCCGGCTCGAATGCTTTCTCGCCCGCGCCAAGCGCTCTTTCGAGATCGAGCGCCCCCACCACCCGGTCCTCGGTCGCGCCAAGCGGGAGATCGACAAACGGCACTGCCATCTTATTGCCATCGTCCCCGATGATTGGAGGGAGTAACGCCGCCAGCGCGCGAACAGCGGTCGATTTGCCCGTGCCGCGGTCCCCAAACACCATCACCCCGCCAATCCGCGCGTCGACGGCGGCAATCAGCAGTGCGCGCTTCATCTCGTCCTGACCGACGATGGCGGAAAACGGGAAGGCGACACGCATTATGCACTATGTGTCACAGCGGGGTGACAGGCGGCAAGTCAGGAAATTTGGACAGTATCAGACAAAGCCAAGATTCCGCGTCGTGTAATTCCCGATATACGGCAGTACGGTCGACATGTCCGAATCGCTGACTCCGAACCAGCTCGCCAGCGTCGCGGCATATTGATCGACCGACGTTGTCGGCAGCAAACGCCCCTGACCCAC
>JAYUYR010000018.1:0-3123 GCA_043752405.1 Sphingomonas sp.
TGCCGCTCGTTCAACCGCCAGTCCTTTTCAACTGGCAACCACAGCCGCCCCATCGCCTCAAGCGCGAGATTTAGCGTTTTAATCGCCCGCGATTGCAGCGAGGTGAAGCAGAGATCGAAATCCATGCCCTTCGCCGTCAACAGTTCGCCTGCAGCACGCGCTTCGCCGACGCCTTTTTCGGTCAGGTCGACATCCCACCAGCCGGTGAAACGATTTTCGAGATTCCATGTCGACTGGCCGTGGCGGACGAGGACAAGCGTGGGCATTATGGTCTCCTGACTGTTCGGACGGGGTAGCCGGCATCGCCCAGTGCGCGGTGAGCGTCACCGATGCTGGCGTCGCCAAAATGGAAAATCGAGGCGGCGAGCACGGCGCTGGCGTGCCCCTGTGCCACGCCCTCGACCAGATGGCCGAGTGTGCCGACACCACCGCTGGCGATGACGGGAATATCGACAGCATCGGCAATCGCGCGGGTGAGCACGAGGTCATAGCCGTCGCGCGTACCGTCACGGTCCATCGAGGTGACGAGCAATTCACCAGCGCCAAGCCGCGCAAGATTAAGCGCATGTTCGACGGCATCGATGCCAGTAGCCGTGCGCCCACCATGTGTAAAGACTTCCCAACGACCACCGGCCGCACGGGCATCAACTGATGCGACGACGCATTGGCTGCCGAATCGGGCGGCAATGTCAGCAACCAGTTCGGGCCGCGCGACAGCGGCGGAATTGACAGCGACCTTGTCTGCGCCCGCCAGCAACAGCGCGCGGGCATCATCGGCCGAGCGGACGCCGCCGCCGACAGTCAGTGGCATGAAGCAGACTTCGGCCGTGCGGCGGACAACGTCGATGATCGTGTCACGCCCTTCATGGCTGGCCCCGATATCAAGGAAACACAGCTCGTCGGCCCCCACCGCGTCATAAGCCCGCGCCGCTTCGACGGGATCACCAGCGTCGCGCAGGTTCACGAAGTTGACACCCTTGACGACGCGGCCGTGCGACACATCGAGGCAGGGGATGACGCGAATGCGGACGGTCATACGGACGCCGCCACTGCCAACGCCGTCGCGAGATCCAGCCGCCCGTCATAGAGCGCGCGACCGGTGATTACACCTTCAATCCCGTCCTTCGCATGGATCGCCAGCATCCGAATGTCGCCGATATTCTTGACACCGCCGCTGGCAATGACCGGCAGGTTAACTGCGCGCGCGAGATCGACGGTTGCTTCGACATTGCAACCGGTGAGCATCCCGTCGCGGCCGACATCAGTAAACAACAGCGCCGCCACGCCCGCATCCTCGAACCGGCGCCCCATATCGAGCACCGATACATCGGAGACATCAGCCCAGCCTTCGGTTGCGATAAAGCCGTCGCGGGCATCGACGCCGACGACGACACCCCCCGGAAATGCTCTTGCCGCATCACGGACAAGCTGGGGGTCTTTGAGCGCGGCAGTGCCGATGACAATTCGTGAAACCCCGCGTTCGAACCAGCCTTCGACTGCCGCCATCGTGCGGATGCCGCCGCCGACCTGAACGTGGCCAGGGAAAGTCTCGACGATGCGCGCGACGGCATCGGCATTCACCGCGTGCCCCGCAAAAGCGCCGTCGAGGTCAACCACATGGAGGTGTGCCGCGCCGGCTTCGGCAAACAACATCGCTTGCGCTGCCGGATCGTCACCGTAGACCGTAGCGCGGTCCATATCGCCCTCGGCAAGGCGGACGACCTGTCCGCCCTTCAAGTCGATGGCCGGGAAGATGATCAAGCTCATGCTAAGGTCGCCATCTCAGGAACCTCTGTAGGGTTGCAATACCATAAGACTGGCTTTTTTCGGGGTGGAACTGCACCCCCATCTTATTGTCACGCGCGATGGCCGCCACACGTGGGCCGCCGTGATCGGTCATGGCGAGGATGTCGGCATCATCGGTGGCCTCGAACGCATAGCCGTGAAGGAAATAGGCCTCGCCTCCCGTGACCACCGGATGGTCGCGCACGGGCGTCACATCGTTCCAGCCCATGTGCGGCACTTTCAGACCGGGCGCGGGACTAAGGGGCCGCACGTTGCCGCTAATCCAGCCAAGGCCCGCCGTCACGCCATGTTCGTGCCCCGCCTCGGCCATCAGCTGCATTCCAACACAGATGCCGAGGAACGGGCGGCGCCTTTCAATGACAGCCTCGGTCAACGCCTCGATCATGCCGGGGATGGCTGACAGCGCGCCCATGCAATGCGCAAAGGCACCGACACCGGGCAGAACGATGCGTTTGCCTGCCAGCACTTCGACAGGATCTGCGGTCACGGCTATGTCACTGGCCCCTGCCGCTTTCAGCGCATTGTAGACTGACTGAAGATTGCCGGCACCGTAATCTATGAGGGCAATGCCACTCATTGGGCTCCCCGCCCCGCAAGCGGGGTGGGTGTGGTCACAAAACGCCCTTGGTCGACGGAATGCTGTCCGCCTTGCGCGGATCGATTTCGACCGCCTGGCGCAATGCTCGCGCCAATGCCTTGTAGCAGCTTTCGACAATGTGATGGTTGTTCTGCCCGTACAGACATTCGACGTGCAACGTGAGGCCTGCGGTTTGCGAAAACGAATGGAACCAGTGCTCGATCAGTTCGGTGTCCCATTCGCCGAGGCGCGGCGTCGTGAAGGCAACATTCCACACGAAATAAGGTCGCCCCGAAATATCGAGCGCAACGCGCGTCAGTGTCTCGTCCATCGGCGCATAAGCCGAGCCGTAACGTACGATCCCGCGCTTGTCGCCGAGCGCCTGAGCAATCGCTTCGCCAATGGCGAGACCGGTATCCTCGGTCGTGTGGTGCTGGTCGATGTGCAAATCACCAACGGCCTTAACGGTCAAATCGATCAGCGAGTGCCGCGACAATTGCTCGAGCATATGGTCGAGAAAGCCGATACCCGTGCTGACCGTGTAAATGCCGGTGCCGTCCAGATTGACCACGACGTCGATCGAGGTTTCATTGGTGCTGCGATGAACTGTGCCTGTGCGCATGACGAGTGCCTATAGCTTTCCGGGGCAAAGGCGCAACGCGTCTTGACCGCTTTTGCACATAGGTTACGGACAGGATATGAGCGAAACGCTACCCGATAGCCTAATTCCCTATGACGAC
>JAYUYR010000019.1:0-3122 GCA_043752405.1 Sphingomonas sp.
GTGCCGTCGTCGCGCTTCAGCCGGCCGATTTCCGAATAGACCCGGTGCACGGCCCGTTCGCGGATGTGGCAGGTGTTGAGGACGATCAGGTCGGCCTCGCCTTCGCTGGTCGCCGCCATCCCTTCGGCCCCGAGCAATTCGCCCATTCGCTCGCCGTCATAGACGTTCATCTGGCATCCGAAGGATTTGACGTGATAGGTTTTAGGCAGGGTCATATGCGCGCCTATAGCGCCGCCGTCTCGCCAGCCCAATGGTCATGGCCAACAAAATCAGGGGGTGTCGCACCCATCACGCCCGCAAGCGCCACCGCGATCCGCATCCTGCTTTCGGAGGCAATGGCCTTGCGCCCCGCAAAATCCGCAGGCGCAAACGGCGCGAGGAAATGCACCCCCAACCCGAACGTCCCCCGGCTCGACAACACCCGCAGTGCATTGTCCTTGCCGCTTTCCACGCCCAGCCACGCGATCTCCGGCCCAACGGGACCGTAATCGAGCATCAGCGGCTGGACGACGACACCTTCGGGCGGCGGTTCCAATATTTTGAGTAACGAGGATTTGAACGGCAGCAACGACCGGCCGTCATTGGTCGTTCCTTCGGGAAAAATCGTGATTGACCATGTGTCGGCAATCGCTTCGCGCAATCGGTCGATCTGCGCCGCGACGCCACCACGGTCATCGCGCGAGACATACACAGTCTGGTTCAGGTCGGCGAGCCATCCGACCACCGGTGCCGACTTGATTTCGGCCTTCGAGACAAACGCGCTGCCTGTCTGTCCGGCAATCGCCAGAATATCGATCCAGTTGATATGGTTGGATACGTAAACGACATCGCGCCGTACCGCCGTGCCGTGCCGTGTCACCCGCGCGCCCGCGATCCGGGCGATGGTGCCCAGAAAAAGCCGTGGCCATGGCGAGCTTTGGCGCAACAATCGCCATAGGCCGTGTGCGGCAAGGCAGGGCAACAAAACCGCAATCATGCCGCCGCCACGTATCCAGACGCGCAACCAGCCCGATGCGGTTATTGGCGGCGGACGTCCCGCCGCGGCCTCGGCTCTTGCGCTAATTCTTGCGTTCAAGGACGACGCCATAGAGTTCCATGCGATGATCGACCAAGCGATAGCCAAGCTTTTCGGCGATGACTTTCTGTAACGCCTCCAGCTCGGGGTCGACAAACTCGATGACTTCGCCGGTCTCTACATTGATTAGATGATCATGATGGGCTTCGGCGGCGGCTTCGTAACGCGATCGCCCGTCGCCGAAATCATGCCGCTCCAGGATGCCTGCCTCTTCGAACAGGCGCACCGTTCGATAGACCGTCGCAATCGAAATGCCCGGATCGATTGCCGATGAACGCGCGTGCAGCGCCTCGACATCGGGGTGGTCTTCGGCTTCGGACAGCACGCGCGCGATTACGCGGCGCTGTTCGGTAATCCGCAAGCCTTTTTCAGCGCACAGCGCTTCAATATCGATCGGTCGATGCATCGCGGGGACGCTAGCGCAAAGCCGGCGTCACCGCAAAGCGTAGTTTATTTCGTCGTGCGCTTGCGCTTCGTGCCCAAACCAATCGCCTTGGCAAGCGTCCGGCGCTGTTCGGCATAGTTCGGCGCAACCATCGGATAGTCGGCGGGCAAGCCCCATTTGGCGCGATACTGATCGGGCGTCATGCCATAATGTGTCATCAAGTGGCGCTTCAGCATCTTGAGCTTCTTGCCATCTTCGAGGCAAACAACATAATCGGGCTTGATCGAAGAACGGATTGAAACCGCCGGTTCCTGCTTTTCGACGACAGCCGCTGAGGGCGTGCCAAGGCTCGCCAATGCCGTATGGACGTTGGTAATGAGCGTCGACAGATCATTGACAGCAACACTGTTATTGCTGACATGCGCCGCGACGATATCAGCGGTAAGCGTAATGAAGGTTTCCTGCATTTCCAACGAGTCTGTCATATTTGTTTATCCACTATAGATGTCGAACCGGCGTCGATGCTTTAACATAGATATGCGGTATTAAGAGCACTGTATCGCAGCGGGACAAATAATGCAAATTTAAGTCAGCGCTAATCGGTAGGTTAGCGCATCAAAAGTTTCGCCGCTCAGACCGCGATAATAATGTCGCCGTCGTCCGACGGCAATAAAACCTGCCGTTGAATACAGACTGACTGCTGGATTGCCGTCCCGCATTTCAAGGAAAACACTTGCCGCGTTGGCTGCGCGAGCATCGGCAATAACGGCGTCAAGTAATGCCCGCCCGACGCCCGCGCACCGCGACTGTGGCGCGACCGCAAGCAGCATCAACTCGCATTCGTCGACGACGACACGCGCTAGGGCAAAACCTATGACATCATCGCATGCGACACTGGCATCATGCGCGATGACCAGGCGGCTGCCCGGCATCGAAACCACGCCAAAACATTGTGCTTCGGTCCAGGCCTCGCCAAAATTCTTGTCGAATGCACCGGCCATGACCGGCATGATCGATGCCAGATCAGCGGCACTGCCGTGGACAAGTGTAACGCCACTCATGATGCCACCAGCGGCTTTGCATCGGGCCCGCGTCCATAAATCGGGCGGGGGGGCAGGGGCGCTTCGGACAGCAGGACCGCATGGCGCGCGTCGGGCGGCACATCACCGGCGCGCGGCCCCGTAACGATCACAGCATCGGAAGGCACCGACATCAGCGCGGCCGTTTCGCGCAACGGCGTCCGGGCAAAGGGCTGAACGAACTGCTCGCCATGCCCGCCGTCGATCACCACCGTGACAGCGTCTTCGTCATGTCCAGCAAACCACGCCGCCGCGATCAGGGCCAGCGACGAAAATCCCGCCACGGGCACACCCCAGCCAAAGCCCAGCGCGCGCGCCGCCGCGACGCCCACACGAATACCGGTAAAGCTCCCCGGCCCGCAATCGACCCAGATCGCGTCGGCACGCCCACCGCCGGGCAGGGCGGCAATCATCGGCATCAGACGTTCGGCATGTCCGCGCCCGACCACGGCGGCATCCGACGCAATCACCCTATCATCATCGATCAGCGCGACCGAGCAGGCAGCGGTTGCCGTTTCGATCACGAGCAACCTCACGCGCTCAGACGCCAATCATCAAACAATGGTGTTGAAGCGGTCGAACC
>JAYUYR010000020.1:0-3112 GCA_043752405.1 Sphingomonas sp.
ATCGACCACGGCCGTGGCTGGACCACACTGATCACCAGCCTTGCCGCACTCGACGTCAAGGTCGGTGATCCAGTCGATCAAGGGTCGCCGATTGGCCGCGCCGGGACTGAACGCCCGACCATCACTGTCGAGCTGCGTCGCGGCGGCCAGCCGGTCGATATTGCGCGGCTGATCGGTTAACCACCGGGACTAGCGCCCGGCCCTCGTTTCACGATATGGTGTAGCAAATTTAGGAATAACCATGCCGAAACTTCGCTTCCGCTCGCTTATCACTGTTTCTGCCGTGGCGCTGATACCGGCAGCGACGGCAGCCCTCGCCGCTGTTGACGTCACGACCTATCGCGAACTCGATGCGTTCATGGCCGTGTTCGAGCGGGTCCGCGCCGACTATGTCGAAAAAGTCGACGACAAGAAACTGATCAAGGGTGCCATCGACGGGATGCTCGCCAGCCTCGACCCGCACAGCTCCTACCTCGACGCGCGCGATTTCAACCAGATGCGTATCCAGACCGACGGTAACTACGGTGGCCTCGGCCTAACCGTCACAATGGAGGACGGCGCGGTCAAGGTTATTGCGCCGACCGAAGATAGCCCGGGTTTCCGCGCCGGGATAAAGGCGGGCGACTATATAACGCACCTGAACGGCAGTCTGATTTTCGGCGGCACCCTCGACGAAGCTGTCGACCAGATGCGCGGCAAGCCCGGCACCTCGATCAAGCTGACGCTGGTCCGCTCCGGACGCGACAAGCCCTTCGACGTCACTCTGACCCGCGAAATCATCGACCTCAAGCCCGTGAAATGGGAAGTGAAGGGTCAGGTCGGCTACATCAACATCAATGGCTTTTCCAAAGGAACGGGGGCCAATGTCCGTGCCGCCCTGATGGGCATCGACAAGGCACTGGGCAAACAGCCGCTCGGCTATGTCGTCGATTTGCGATCAAATCCCGGCGGTTTGCTCGATGAAGCTGTCGAAATTTCCGACGCGTTCCTCGATGGTGGCGAAATCGTTTCGCAACGCGGTCGCGATCGCCGTGACATCGAACGCTATTTCGCACGGAAAGGCGACTTCGCCCACGGCCTGCCCGTCGTTGTACTGATCGATTCGGGCTCGGCTTCTGCCGCCGAGATCGTCGCAGGGGCATTGCAGGAGCAGCATCGCGCCCTCGTCATGGGCGAACGCAGCTTTGGCAAGGGATCAGTGCAGACGCTGCTCCAGTTGGACGACACCACCGCACTGCGCCTGACGACCGCGCGCTACTACACCCCCTCGGGCCGCAGCGTTCAGGAAGGCGGGATCGAGCCCGACATCCTCGTGCCGCAGCTCAGCGATGTCGATTACAAGAGCCGCCCGCGCTTTCGCGAAGCCGATCTGCGCCGCCACCTGATCAATGAGGCAAAGGTCGACAATTCGGTGCTCGAAGACGACATCAAGCCCGACCCGCGCTTTACCGCAACCGCCGAGCAACTGAAGGCCAAGGGTGTGACCGATTTCCAGCTCAGCTATGCGCTCGACACGATTGCGCGGCTGGCGAAAGCCCCGGCGGCGCGGGTGGCGGCACGACGTTGACATCCGCATCGCTGACGCGCGCCAACATTCTTGCCCTCGCCGTCCCTAGTGTTCTGATGGCGGGTGCACTGGGGTCGCAATATATCGGCGGGCTTTACCCGTGCGAGATGTGTTATTGGCAACGCTGGCCGCATGAAGCCGCTATCGCCATGTCGATCCTCGCATTTTTCCTGCAACCCCCGGCGCGGATCATCCTCATCATCCTTGCTGCGGTTGCAGTGATCGTGTCGGGCGGCATCGGCATCTTCCATGCGGGCGTCGAATATGGCTGGTGGGAAGGGCTGACGACCTGTTCGAACACAGCGCTGGGCGGCAGCCTCGCCGACATCATGAGTGCGCCGCTGGTCCGCTGCGACGTAGCACAGTGGACATTTGGCGGTATTTCGCTCGCGGGCTACAACGCGCTCTTTTCGATCCTCGGTGGCGTCACTATCTTGGGGCTTGTCAGGAGGGCCGCATGAATACCGAAACCGCATCAATGATCCGCGTCAACCAGGCCGGCGAATATGGCGCGACGCGCATTTACGCCGGGCAGCTCGCGATTATGAACAGCCGTTCGCCTGCAGCGCGCGAGATTGCCCGCATGGCCGCGCAGGAAGAACGCCACCGCCAGACTTTCGACGCGATGATTGCCGCCCGGCGCGTTCGCCCGACGTTGCTGGCACCACTGTGGAATGTCGCGGGCTATGGTCTTGGCATGGCAACCGCGCTGATCGGCCCCGAAGCCGCAATGGCTTGCACAGTCGCGGTCGAGACCGAAATCGACCGTCACTACGGCGAACAACTGGTTGAACTGGGCGACAGCGATCCCGAACTCTCCGCTTCCATCGCCGAGTTTCAGGCCGAGGAAGTCGAGCATAAGGCCATTGCGATGGCCGCAGGGGCCGAACGCGCGCCTGCGTTTCCGGTCATGACCGCCGCCATCCGCCTTGGCTGCCGCGCGGCGATTGCGCTTTCCAAACGGATTTAATCGGGCAATCGTGGGTTCATCTAGCAAAGGCCAAACCATCGTAATGCGTATTCTTATAGCAATTGCCGCTCTCGTCCTCGCGCCGCTTGCGATGCCCATGTTTGCATCGGCACAGATCGCCAATGAGCGCATCCTGACTATTTTCGGCGAGGACAAATGTCCGACCGACACAATCTGTGTCCGCGCGCCCGAAAATGAGCGCTACCGGATCCCCAAGAACTTGCGGAACTCAGGCGTCATCGCACCCCAAAACCAAAGCTGGGCCGCCCGTGCCGAAGGCACGTTGAGTGCAGGCGCAAAGACCGGAATCGGCAGTTGTTCGGCCAATGGCCCGTCGGGCTGGACCGGTTGCTGGGCACAGCAAATGCGCGCCGCCCGCGCCGAAGCCGCTGCTGCTGCAAAGGAAAACGCGCCCGATATCGAGCGCTAGAGTCGTTTCCTCTCCGGGTGAAGCCACTCCCTCTTTCACAAACAACTGAAAAATGGAGCGGGCGACGGGAATCGAACCCGTGTCTCTAGCTTGGAAGGCTAGGGTCTTACCATTACACAACGCCCGCAAGACAGATGCGCCATTA
>JAYUYR010000021.1:0-3111 GCA_043752405.1 Sphingomonas sp.
GCTGAATGTCGGCGGTGGCTTTCTCGACATGATTCGATTCCGCACTGCCTTTGCGGATTACCGCCATTCGGAAATCGAGGAGGACGGGACGGTCGCAACGACGTTCTTGAACAAATCAGTCGAAAGCCGCCTTGAATTTGCGCAGGCCAAGCGCGGCAACTGGCGCGGCGCGTTCGGTGCGCAGCTGGCGATCCGTGACTTCAACGTGATCGGGGCCGAAGCGTTCGTGCCTGAGAATACGACACATCAATTTGGCGTGTTCACGCTCCAGGAAATCGACGCCGGGCCGTTCAAGGCTGAAGCGGGCGCGCGTTACGAGCGGACCAACCTGAGAGCAGTAGAGAACGCAATTATCGGCAACCCCGACTATCGCCGCAATTTCAGTGCACTGTCAGGGTCAGTCGGCGCAAGCTATGCGCTGGCCGAGGGCGTGCGGATCGGCCTGACAGCCTCACACACCGAACGTGCGCCCGCTGCTGAGGAATTGTTTGCCAATGGCCCGCACGCCGGAACGCAGGCGTTCGAGATCGGCAATCCCGACTTCGTCAAGGAGAGCAGCAATGGCGTGGAAGCATCGCTGCGCGCGTCGCGACCGGGATTCAGCTTTAGCGTTGCGGCCTATTACAACTGGTTTTCGAATTACATTTACGAGGCGCAGACCGGTGCCGTGATCGACGATTTGCCGGTGTTCCAGTTCGCGCAGGCCGATGCACGCTATTATGGTATCGAGGCGGAGTTCTCGGCGAAGGTTGCGACGCTTGGTGGCATCGGGATCAACATCGACGGCGTCGGCGATTATACTCGTGCGACAATCACGGGCGTCGGATCAGCCCCGCGCATTCCGCCGCTGCGCCTGCTTGGCGGGATCGAAGGCAAATCGGACAGTTTCGACGTGCGCGCCGAAATCGAATGGACCGCCAAACAGGATCGCCTCGCTTCCTTCGAAACGGCAACGCCGAGCTTTACGCTCGTCAACGCCAGTGCGACGATTCGACCGTTCGGCGCGGACAGCAAAGCAAGCCTGACGCTGTCGGCCAACAATATCTTCAACGTCGAAGCGCGGCGGCATGCGAGTTTCCTGAAGGATTATGCGCCGCTGAGCGGGCGTGATTTCCGGATCACGGGCCGCGTGAGTTTTTAAGCGAGCAGTCTTCCAACCAGCATCACTTTGCGCCATCAGGGGCGTGTGAAGACGCTGACATTGCTCCGCCATGCCAAATCGGGATGGGATGATCCGGTTGCTCGGGATTTCGACCGTGCCCTTAATCCGCGCGGGATGAAGGGTGCGAAGACTGTGGGTCTGCACATGCGCAATCTGGGCCTTGTGTTCGATGCAGTGGTGTCCTCGCCCGCCGTGCGCTGTGTCGATACTCTCGACGGCTTGTGGGAGGGATATGGCCGCACCCTGCACCCGCATTGGGACCGGCGCATCTACCTCGCCTCGGGTGCGACGTTGCTCGACGTGGTCCATGACCAGGACAATGCCACCGACCGCCTGCTGATGTGCGGGCATAATCCGGGACTCGAGGATCTGATCCTCATGCTGGTCCCTGACAACAGCGACGACAGGCTGCGCGACGAGATCGAGGAGAAATTCCCGACCGCAAGCGTGGCCGAGCTGTTGTTCGATGTCGATCGCTGGACCGACGTGAAGGCCAATGGCGCACGCCTGGCGCGGTTCGTGCGGCCACGCGACCTGGACATGAGCCTTGGACCCGTCGACGATTGATGTTGCGGCGTGCCACAACCGGGGATGCCGGCAAGCTGGCGCTGATCGGCGCGGCGAGTTTCCTCGAGACTTTTGCGAACGACCATCCCGGCGATGCGACCGTTGCATTCGTCCGGGAGTATCATTCGGAGGCTGCATGGGCAGCAACGCTGGATAAGCAAAACACCGCAGTGTGGGTGGTCGAAGAAGCAGCGGGCTGTCCGGTTGGCTATGCCGTGCTCAGCGCGGGTTCGCTGCCGGGGACGACATCCCATGATGCCGAACTCAAACGTATTTACTTGTTGTCGAAATGGCAGGGCGCGGGAATGGGCCGCGCCCTGTTCGATGCGGCCGAAGCCGAATCGCGGGCGCGCGGCGCGGTGCGAATGGTTCTAAGCGTCTATACGCGCAACACGCGCGCGATCCGCTTTTACGAAAGGCAGGGATTTGTCATAATCGGGGAAGCGACATTTGCCGAGTTCCCGGTCGAGTTTGCGGACAATGTGATGGCGAAAACACTCTAGTCGATCAGTGCCGCTCTTAATTCATCACGGATACGGATGAGCGCGGGCAGGACGTCGGGTGCTGCTGCGGCCACGGGTGGCTCAGCGGTTGCACCGCCATTTTTCAGCAGCCCTTGTACACCCTTGATCGTATAGCCGTCACGATTGAGCGCCTGATCGATGCGCCGCACGAGCGCGACGTCTTCGGGACGGTAATAGCGGCGACTGCCCGCGCGGGTCAGCGGGCGGAGCTGGGGAAAGCGCGTTTCCCAGTAACGCAATATATGTTGAGGCAAGCCGAGTTCGGCGGAAAGTTCGCCGATGGTGCGGAAGGCACCTGCACTTTTCGGGTCAGCCAATCGATGCGCCCTCTAGCGACCCTTGACGATGCGCTCACGCATGGCCTGGCTGGCGCGGAAGGTCAGCACACGGCGCGGCGCAATCGGCACTTCGACGCCGGTTTTGGGGTTACGACCGATCCGCCCGCCCTTGTCACGCAAAACAAAGCTGCCGAATCCCGAGAGTTTGACATTTTGCCCCTTGGCCAGCGCATCGGACATCTGGTCGAGAATATCTTCGACCAGCCTCGACGAATCCGCACGCGACAATCCGATCTGGCGATGCAGCGTTTCGGTCAGGTCCGCACGAGTGAGTGTGCCACGATCAGCCATCAACCAATCCTCGTAAGTCGTTCAAGCGACTTATCTTATCTTTATCCACAGTGACGTCAACGTCGCCTTGGGGATCTTACCAGCGAACGACGGCGGCACCCCAGGTAAAGCCGCCGCCCATCGCCTCGAGCACGACGAGATCGCCCGCTTTGATCCGGCCATCGCGCACAGCGGTATCCAGCGCGAGCGGCACAGAGGCCGCCGAGGTGTTGGCATGTTCGGTCACGGT
>JAYUYR010000022.1:0-3107 GCA_043752405.1 Sphingomonas sp.
CCCCGCGATACCGCCACGCGAGCAGCGGCCTTGCCAGTGCAAGTCCCGCCAGAAATCCGCCGACATGTGCTGCCGTTGCTACCTGATAGCCCTCACCCCTGCTCGACGCGAGACCAACCAACCACTGCAGTCCGGTCCACGCAATCGCCAGCCAGATTGCGCGCACCCAATGTGCCGGAATGGGGCCCCAGCGCTTTACATCGTTCCGACCAAACAACAGCGCATAAACCGCGATCACCGCAGAGATCGCCCCACTTGCACCGATCATCGGGATGGGCGATAGCGGTCCCACGACATATTGCGCAACCGCAGCGATATAGGCACCGATCAGATATAATACCGCCAGCGGCCCCGACCCAAGCACTGTCTCGACCGATCGCCCGCAATAGACCAGCATCAGCATGTTGAAGCCAATGTGTACCCAATCGCCATGGGCCAAAGTCGCCGTCAGCGGCGTTAGCCACGCCGGCACCACAAACCCCTCGGCATCGGCAGAAAAGCGCAGCGGTATGAACCCCATCTGCTCGGTCGTGAACGCACCCGATGTCAGCAATATGCCCGCAAAATAGGCAAGAATAATGACCGCGACCAACGCATAAGTCAGCCGCGCAGGCTTCGCACCGGCAGCCACCTAGATGAACTCGATTTTCGACACCTGATAATATTTGTCGCCCGATGGCACGGTTACTTCGACATCGTCCTCAACCTTGCGTCCGATGAGTGCACGGCCCAACGGCGACGCATAGGAAATCCGGCCCGACTTCGCATCGGCTTCGGTTTCGCCGACAATCTGGTATTTCACCGGCTTTTCGTCCTCGTCCAGCAACGTCACGGTTGCACCGAAGACGATCTTGTCACCTGACAAGGTCGCCGGATCAATCACCATCGCGCGGCTCAGCTTTGATTCAATATCGCCGATCATTGCTTCGACCTGGCCCTGACGTTCTTTCGCGGCATGATATTCGGCGTTTTCCGAAAGGTCACCGTGAGCGCGCGCTTCTTCGATTGAATCGATGATTTCGGGCCGTTCGGCCTTCAGACGCGACAGGTCCGCGATGAGCATTTTCTGCCCTTCAACCAGCATCGGCATCTTGTCGACTGTTGCCATCATCCTCGTCTTTCTATTCAAAAGCAATCCGGCCCCCAGTGATGGGAGCTTCGTTCTGTCGCGCTGTCGGGATCAGCTTGTCAGTCGAAGATGATAAGACTGGAGCGACGATACTTCAAGCCCGCGTGTTTGCAGTGCAGCAACCGCCTGCGCCGCTGCGACCGATGCCGCCGCCGTCGTAAATGAACAAACCTTGCCGGTCAGTGCCGATTTACGGATTTCAGCCGAATCTTTCAGCGATTGCCAGCCTTCGGTCGTGTTGAATATCAACTGGATGTCGCCATCCTTGATCCGGTCGACGATGTGCGGCCGCCCCTGTGCAACCTTGTTGACGCGCATCACCGTCAGCCCTTGCCCCTCGAGATAATCCGCCGTGCCCCCCGTCGCGACGATGTCGAACCCGAGTCCCGCTAGGGTTCTGACCGCAGGCAGCACCACCGGCTTATCGCTGTCCTTTATCGATACGAACAGCGCGCCGGCGCTCGGCAACACCATCCCCGCACCCAATTGCGCCTTGGCAAAGGCCGTCGGGAAATCCTGATCGATCCCCATCACTTCGCCGGTTGATTTCATTTCGGGCGACAGCACCGGATCGACGCCGGGGAAACGTGCAAAGGGGAAGACGGCCTCCTTAACCGAAACAAAGTCGCCCGACGCGCCGAGCTTCGGTAAGTCGGCCAGCATCTCACCCGCCATAACCCGCGCGGCGATCTTCGCTACGGCTGCGCCAGTCGCTTTGGCCACGAATGGCACCGTGCGTGAAGCGCGCGGGTTGACTTCGATGATGTAAACCTCGCCGTCTTTCACCGCGAACTGGATATTCATCAGCCCGCGCACCGACAGCGCCCGCGCCAGCACATCGGTCTGCCGCGCGATTTCCGTCACGATCTCAGCCGGCAAGCTATACGGCGGCAGCGAACACGCGCTATCGCCCGAATGCACTCCTGCTTCCTCGATATGCTGCATGATCCCGGCAACAGCCACATCGACCCCATCGGCCACCGCATCGACATCGACTTCGATTGCATCGCGCAGATAGCGGTCGATCAGCACCGGCGCATCCCCCGACACCCGCACTGCCGTCGCGATGTAATGATCGAGCTGCGCCGGCGTATCGACGATCTCCATCGCCCGGCCGCCAAGCACAAACGATGGTCGCATCAGCACCGGATAGCCGATCCGTTCAGCCACCGCGACCGCCTCGTCGCGACTCCGCGCGATACCGTTTTCTGGCTGCCTAAGGCCAAGCTTGTTGACCAGCGCCGCAAACTGCTCACGGTCCTCGGCCAGATCGATGGCGGCGGGCGATGTCCCCAAAATCGGGATCCCGGCTTCGCTCAGCGCCTTCGCCAGATTGAGCGGAGTCTGCCCGCCAAACTGGACAATCACGCCCTTTAGCGTGCCCGCCTGCTGCTCGACATGCAAAATCTCGAGGACATCCTCCGCCGTCAGCGGTTCGAAATACAGCCGGTCGCTCGTGTCATAATCGGTCGACACCGTCTCCGGATTGCAATTGACCATGATTGTTTCATAACCCGCGTCGCTCAGCGCATAGCAGGCGTGGCAGCAGCAATAATCGAACTCGATCCCCTGACCGATCCGGTTCGGCCCGCCACCCAGAATGACGATCTTTTCACGATCCGTCGGCGCACTCTCACACTCCGGCTCACCGAACGAAGGCGCCTCGTAAGTCGAATACATATACGGCGTTTTGGCCGCGAACTCGGCGGCACAAGTGTCGATCCGCTTGAAGACCGGACGCACGCCCAGCCGGTGGCGCAACGCGCGCACATCGGCTTCGGTAATCCCGCCAGTCATCGCAACGACAGCATCGCGGATCAGGCCCGCCCGCGCCACGCCACGGTCAACAAGGTTGACCGATTGCAGCGCCAGAAATGCCAGCCGCTTGTCCGAAAACCCCATTGATTTCAGGCGGCGCATTCCGGCAGCGTCCTGCGGCAGCCCGTTCGCGCAAACCTCGTCCTCGGCTGCAATAATC
>JAYUYR010000023.1:0-7911 GCA_043752405.1 Sphingomonas sp.
CCGCTTCTCAAAGTCTTTCAATTTGTCTTCCTGATTGATTTTAATCCGCCGGATATTCAATCGACCGCTGCGGTTCGCTGAACCACCGCGGCCCGCTCTCGGTCATGTGGAAACAATCCTCGATCCGCACGCCGAATTTACCCGGCAGGTAGAGGCCGGGTTCGTTCGAAAAGCACATGCCGGACGCGAGGCGGGTCGTTTCGCCGTGGACGAGGTTGACCGGTTCGTGGCCGTCCATCCCGATGCCGTGGCCGGTGCGGTGCGACAGGCCGGGGAGTTTGTAGCGCGGGCCGTAGCCGAGCTTCTGATAAGCGCTACGGACGGCATCATCGACCGAGCCTGCCGTCCTGCCAATCTGTGCGGCGGCGAAAGCGATGCGCTGCCCTTCCTGCATATGGCCGAAGACGCGACGTTGTTCGTCGGTCGCGCCGCCGAGGACGATGGTGCGCGAGACGTCCGACTGGTAACCGCCGACATTGCAGCCGCAATCCATGAGGATCGGCTCGCGCAAGGCCACGCGCTGTGGTTTGCCTGATCCGTGGGGATAAGCGCTGGCCTCGCCGAGCAGGACGAGCGCAAATTCAGGCGTGCCGCCCATCGTGGTCGTCGCGGCATTGATCAACGCGCTGATGTCACCGGGCGTCATGCCAACCGTAATGCGTGGTATCGTGTGGTTGATAGCGGCATCGGTGATGTCGTTCGCCGTTTGCATAAGAGCGATTTCAGCAGATGTTTTGAACATCCGGCAGCCGCGTACAACGGGGTTCGCTGAAACGATCTTTGAAGTGGGAAGCGCGAGGGCGAGGCCATCACTTGCGAAAAAGCGGACCGTTTCCTCGATACCGATGGGTCGTGTGTCAAGCTGTCGGCTCTTAAGGAACGCGACGACCTGCGTGATCGGGCTTTCATCCTCCTGCCACATACGGACCTCCGCCGGGACGCCGAGCGATTCGCGGACCGAGGGTTCTTCGAAGAAAGGCGTTACGATGCACAAATCGCCTTCGACGGGGAGGATCGCACACGTCAGCCGCTCGCTCCGCCACCATTTGATACCGGTAAAATAATCGAGGCTCGACCCAGGTTCGACCAGGATCGCGCCAATGCCGCTGCCGCGCATCAGGCGTTGAGCCTTTGCAATGCGCGCCGCACGTTCGGCACGGCTAATGGGTGTTATAATTGCGATGAACGATTTCAGGTCGGATGCGGCCGCAAGAGCAAAGCGCGGAAGCAACGCCGCCGATCCCATTCCTGCGAGAAGCAAACGTCGGTCGATCATGGTTTTGGTCCCCCATTCCGCAATCGGAGCGCAGCCAGTTCGCGAATGAGTTTAGCGGCGAGGACGGCGGTCATACAGTTAATATCGCGCAATGGATTAAGTTCGACAATGTCTGCGCCCGCGAGTGGCGCCGTCTGGCGATTGAGGACGTTCAGGACATCGCGTATGCTGAGACCACCGGGTTCGATGTGCGAAACGCCGGGCGCAACGGCGGGGTCGAAGCCGTCCATGTCGATACTAATATAAAGCGGGCCATCAAGGATCGGCACACGGTCGACGGCAAAGTCCCGCATTTCGATGACTTCGACACCGAAGCGCGCGACTTGTTCGCGGCAGTGGCGGTTCATGGTGCGGATGCCGACCTGGACGAGGCGCTTTGTATAACCGCGTTCCATAATGCGGGCAAAGGGCGAAGCGTGGCTGCGTGGGTCGCCCTCGAAGTCGTCGTAGATGTCAGGATGCGCGTCGAAATGGAGGATGTCCAGCGGGCCGTGCATGGCCGCGAGTGCGGCAACGACCGGCAGGCTGATCGCATGATCACCGCCGAGGACTAAGGGCATAGCGCCAGATCGGGCGGACTTCGCAACAGCGGCTTCGATTAAGACGTCGTCATCCGCCGATTCGGTGAGCCGAAGATCGCCAAGATCGTCTATGATGATGTCGACACCGATTTCGGTACCGTCCTCCGCAAAGCTGTTGGCGTGGTCGCTGGCAAGGGCGGCACGGATGACGGGCGGCGCGCCGGCAGGGCCGCGGAGGAACGACGAATGGACGTCGGTCGGTGCCCCGATGAGGACAATACGGGGCACCGAAAGTGACAAAGGTTACACTAGGGGAGGCTGCGGATCAGCCATCGACGTCATCGTCCGCCGAGGGGCCAACCATCAGTTCTTCGGCGACCTTGTCAGTGCGCGCACGGACGGCAGCTTCGATGCGCGCGGCGACGTCTGGATTATCCTTGAGGAAAACCTTCGAGTTCTCACGCCCCTGGCCGACGCGGACCGAGTCGTAGCTGAACCACGCGCCCGATTTCTCGACAATTCCCGCTTTCACACCAAGGTCGAGGATTTCGCCGGTCTTTGAAATGCCTTCGCCATACATGATGTCGAATTCTACCTGTTTGAACGGTGGCGCGACCTTGTTCTTGACGACTTTGACGCGGGTGGTGTTGCCGACAATGTCTTCACCGGCCTTGATCTGGCCAGTGCGGCGAATGTCGAGGCGGACCGAGGCGTAGAATTTCAGCGCATTGCCGCCGGTCGTGGTTTCGGGTGAGCCATACATGACGCCGATTTTCATGCGGATCTGGTTGATGAAGATAACGGTGCAGCGCGAGCGGCTGATCGATCCGGTGATCTTGCGCAGGGCCTGGCTCATGAGGCGGGCCTGGAGACCGACATGACTGTCACCCATTTCGCCTTCGATTTCAGCGCGCGGCACCAAGGCAGCGACCGAATCGATCACGAGGACATCGACGGCGTTCGAGCGGACGAGCGTGTCGCAGATTTCCAAAGCCTGTTCACCGGTATCGGGCTGCGAGACAATGAGATTGTCGATGTCGACGCCGAGTTTCTTGGCATAGGCGGGATCAAGCGCATGTTCGGCGTCGATGAAAGCCGCGGTGCCACCAATTCTCTGTGCTTCGGCAATGGCGTGGAGGGCCAATGTGGTTTTACCCGACGATTCGGGCCCGAAAATCTCGATGATGCGGCCACGCGGCAGGCCGCCGATGCCGAGCGCGATGTCGAGGCCGAGCGAGCCGGTCGATACCGCTTCGATTTCCATCTTTTCGCGGCTGCCGAGCTTCATGGCAGAGCCCTTGCCGAACGCGCGGTCGATCTGTGCGAGTGCGGCTTCGAGCGCACGGGCGCGGTCTGTCGTTGCGGATGCCATGTCTGACTGGATGACCTTCAATTGAGCTGCCATTATTCACTCCCTCGTAGCCGTTCGCGCGCTGCCGTCAACGCCGTGAATGGCCTTGTATCGGGTTTGTTCTGTTGGAACAAGAGTGGAACGAAGGTTTTTGGATTTTTCTTCGTGCCTTCGTGTCTTCGTGTGATTTTGCACATTCACACGAAGGCGCGAAGGCACGAAGGGAGTGCGTCTCGTTCAAATGCATCGTCATTGCGAGCGCAGCGAAGCAATCCAGCGGTGCGCTGTTCGACTGGATTGCTTCGCTGCGCTCGCAATGACGGAGAAGGGGTTCACACGAAGGCGCAAAGAAGAAGGAAGGCGCGAAGGGATTGCATGACTCTAACCCCTTCACCAACCCGTCCATGCACAAGCAATCTGTCTAACCAGAATTACTTTCATGGATTTCATAAGAAATATAAAAGTGCATATGCCTACAAAACGCCAAAGTTTGATGAGCAGCACATCGTGGCAAGCATATGCAAAGGATTTTAGAATGTCGCCAAATCCAGCAACCCCATTGGATTTTCTTTTAGGAGAAATCAGGAAAAGTCTGTCGGCACACCTGTATTACGCTGCGCTGACAGTGGCCCTGACAATTCCCGAAATTTGCGGGGCGCTAGAATCTGAAACTGGCTGGGGTGGGTCGGATAAATATCGGGCATGGTATGAAAATAATGTGCAAACAGCATACGCCAATCTAACGCCAAAAGACTGTTACAGTTTACGCTGTAGCATTCTCCACCAAGGAAAACTTGGGAGACCCGGAATGGAATATTCCCGCGTAATATTCACAGTTCCAAACCCACAAAATAACTATTATCACAACAACATAATAAACGATGCACTTAATCTCGACATTATTACGTTCTGCAACGATTTTGTTCATGCTGCCGAAGAGTGGTATCGAGTTAAGGCGAGCGATCCATTCGTCGTTGCAAACCTGCCAAACCTCGTAAGCTATCGGCCCGAGGGTCTGGCTCCATACATGGTTGGAATGCCTCTGATTGCCTAATTGCAGGCATTCTCGTGAAGGCAAATTGGACATACTAGCGCGTCACCCCCTCCGCCAAAGCCATCTGCGCCGCCTCGGCCAACTGCTTCACCGAAAACGGTTTCGGCAGGAAATGCACACGGTCGAGGTCGATTGATTTGCGGAGTTGCTCTTCGGCATAGCCTGACATGAAGAGGATCGGCATATCGGGGAGCTTTTCGCGGGCCGCGCGGACCATAGTCGGGCCGTCCATGACGGGCATGACGACGTCGGAGATGATCAGGTCGAACGCGGTGTCGCCGAGGCCGAGGATTTCGAGGGCTTCTTCGCCATTGCTTGCGGTCAGGACGGTGTAGCCATGCCGTGTGAGGGCGCGTTCGGCGACGGCGCGGACCATGTCCTCGTCCTCGACCAAGAGGATCGTTCCGGTGCCCCACAGTTCTGCGGGCTTCTCAGCCTTGGGCAATTCGACGACGGTCGTGCCGGTTTCGGCGTTGACGGGAAGGTAGATCACGAAGCTGGTGCCCTTCCCTACTTCGGACTCAGCGAAGATAAAACCGTTTGATTGCTTGACGATACCGTAAACGGTCGAGAGGCCGAGGCCGGTGCCCTTGCCGACTTCCTTGGTGGTGAAAAAAGGCTCGAAGATCTTACCGAGGATCTCGGGCGGGATACCGCTGCCGGTGTCGCTGACTTTAAGTGCGGTGTAGTCGGCCACTGGCATGATGTCGGAGCCCATCTTGCGGACTTCGGCGGCGGTCAGCGCGAAGGTTTGCAGCGTCAGGGTGCTGCCCGACCTGCCCGCCATCGCGTCGCGGGCGTTGACGGCGAGATTGACGATGACCTGTTCGAGCTGGCCTGGATCGGCGCGGACAGTACCAAGGCCGCGACCGTGCTTGATGACGAGCGTGACAGTCTCATCGAGCAGCCGCTGCAACAGGTTCGAAACTTCGGAAACAATATCAGGCAATTGCAGGATTTGCGGGCGCAAAGTCTGTTGCCGCGAGAATGCGAGTAGCTGTTTGGTGAGGCCCGCCGCGCGGTTCGAATTGATGCGGATTTGCTGGATGTCATCGTAATCGCTGTCGCCGGGCGTGTGGCGCATCAGCATAAGGTCGCAGTGGCCGATGATGCCGGTGAGGATATTGTTGAAATCATGCGCGACGCCGCCCGCAAGCTGGCCGACCGCTTGCATCTTGGTGGCCTGGGCGACTTCGCGTTTGAGGCGAGATTCTTCGGTGTTGTCCTTGAGGCTCAGGAGGACTGCTGCCTCACCGAGGCCCCGCGCACCTGCAATTGTGAGCGCAATCGGTTCATCCGGCCGGTCGCGGAGCCGCACTGCCATGTCGCCCGAGACCGCCTGTCCGGTGGCGAAACGGCGGACGGCGTCGGCCACGGCGGTCTTGTCCTCGCGGATGACGAGATCGCCGGGATAAATGGGGGTGGAGCCTGCGGGAATGCCGGCGGCGCGGATAAAAGCCTGGTTGAGATAGAGGAACCGACCGTCGCGGTCGGCAAGCGCGAGGCCGAGCGGAAGCATCGACAGTAAGGTCTGAAGGCTGACGTCCGCCCCCGCCCCCATGTGAACGGCATCTTCGTCGAGGAGGACAATGACGCGTGCCCCTTCGTTCTGGTCGGCCTCGACGGGAATTTGCAGGAGGCGGAGCGGAAGCCCTGCCGGTCCTTCTGCGGCGAAACGGACGACGCCTTTGGCATCCGACGACAACAGCGTGACGAACTCACGACCGGCAACGGGGGCCTCGAGACGGCCCAGCGCACGGATGATGAGCGGGCGGTTGGCGGCGCGGATTCGTCCTTCAGGGCCGATCAGCGCAACCATGACCCCGGCTTCGGCAAGACGGTCGCCCCAATCGCCCTCGACCGCACCAAGCGCCTGGGTGGCATGATCGATCCCGCCCGACGAGCGAAAGCGCCAGACGAGGCAATCTTCGGCGGCTCCGGCACGAATGACGTCGGCGTCAAGGCGGCGGCTGTTGCATGATATGGCAAGCGCGTCGGCCCGTCCGTCGCGCCACGCAGCCCGGCCCGCAGCGGTAAGGCGGTTGACGTCCGACGCATCGACCGGAAGGTTCGGCGGGGTTGCAGCACTGCCGAACAGCGCATCGTAGGCGGGATTGGCGCAGACGATCCGCCCGCTGCGGTCAGTGATGGCAAGCGCAACATCATCCTGATCGGCGGCAGTGCGGACGAGCGACCAGTCAATCCCGCCCTCGACATCCGCTTGGGGAGGATACAGATGGCGAAAGACGAGCAAGAGCGCGGCGATGAGCAATCCCGCGGCCGCAAATCCGGTCGCGATGAGCGGCTTGTCGGTTACACGCAGGACAAGCAGTGCCGATGCGACCGCGCTGGTCACGACAATGGCGACCATCAGCCGGTCGGTGTCGCGGATTTTGCCGAGACGCACCCGTTCAACCATCACCCCTTTTCCCTCAACAGGCGGCCGGCTTCGCGTTTCCAGTCCTTTTCTTTCTCGTATTCGCGCTTGTCCTGATGCTTGCGGCCCTTGGCGATGGCGAGTTCGACCTTGGCGCGGCCGCGACCGTTGAAGTAAACCGACAGCGGAACCAGCGTCATTCCCTGGCGCATGACGGCCGCCTGCATCTTGTTGATTTCGCGTTCCTTGAGCAGGAGTTTGCGCGGGCGCTTGGGCTCGTGGTTCTCACGGTTGCCGTGGCTGTATTCGGGGATATTCGAATTGACGAGCCAGACTTGGTGATCTTTCACTTCGGCATAGCTTTCGGCGATCGATCCTTCGCCGAAACGTAGCGATTTCACTTCGGTGCCAGTCAGGGCAATGCCCGCCTCGAACGTCTGGTCGATCGCAAAATCATAGCGCGCCCGCCGGTTTTCGGCGACGGTTTTGACTTTATCGAATGCGGGGGGTGTCGGTCGTGCCATGATCGGCGCGCTGTAAGAGCGATTGGTCAAAAGGGGAAGCGAGCAACGGTGCGTTCAGGGAACATGTTGGAAGGGGCCTAGTTTCGAGTTAACAACAACATGAGTTTTGTATGATGAATCGCTTTTTGAAAATGTCGCTTGTTTCGCTTTCAGCGCTGTCGATCGCTACCACACCGGCGCTGGCTGGCGGCAAGAACGAGCGCGCGACTGCCGCCATTGCCGCTGCTCAGGCCAAGATTGATGCTGCCAACAAAGTCGGCGCCAGTGGCGAAGTCCCGCAGCTTCAGGCGAGCGCCAGCGCATCGTTGAATGCCGCCCGCGAAAACTTGTCACGGGGCGAAAAGGATGAGGCAATTGCCGCTGCGAATCGCGCGTCGGAACTTGCCGACCGCGCGCTTGGTGAAGCGCAGAAATCAAAGGCAATGGCCGCCAGTGCGCAAACGCAGCAAGCTGCCGATGCAACGGCAGCGGCGCAAATTGCGGCATCGGACGCCAATGCGCGCGCTTCGGCTGCTGAAGTCGCAGCCGCCGCCCGGCCACCTGTGATTATCCAGACGCCGGCCCCAGTCGCGGCTCCTGTTACGCCGACCACAGTGACAACGGAAACGACAACCACACCAGTCGCAGCCGTCCGTACAAGGGCAGTTGTCAAGAAGCGCTACGCCACCAAACGCAAGCCAGTGGCGCGCAAAGTATCGACTACGCGTGTGAAAACAACCACGACGGTCACGCGTTAATCATGCGAGCAGGCGCGGCGTGTCATTGGATCCGAGCCGTACGGGCGTTGCGAGCACGAGGGAAGGGAGGC
>JAYUYR010000024.1:0-7883 GCA_043752405.1 Sphingomonas sp.
GGAATAGCCGTTATGGCTGCAACGCTTGCAACCAAATTTATCATTAATCGTTTCATACGCTGTACCCTTTGTATAACCCGGCCGCCCCGGGTGGCGCAGAAGAATGCGTGTGCCGATTTTAACGGCGCAACCTGCAAGGGGTTAATTATGAGTTAAGTGAAATGTTCCGTGGTAATGCTTCAAAAAAACATGCTGCTTTTTGGGCGTTCCCGATCTGGGACAACACTTGATGTTACGCATTACTGAGAAACAGCGTGATAAAAAAAGGCGGCGCATTGCTGCGCCGCCTGTATTTCACATCTCGCCATTCAGTCGCGATCACCGGTAAGGAACGCTGGCGCAAATTCTGGAGCAGGACCATCATCATTATCAGTCTTGGCCGCATGGCCGCCGCCATAGCCACCTGATCCACTATCGCCGCGCGGCGGACGATCACCGCCACCGTCACGACGCGGGCCACGATCACCGCCACCACCGCCGCCGCCATCACGACGGGGACCACGGTCTCCACGGCCTTCGCCGTCCCGTCGCGGACCACGATCCGGGCGATCACCGCGCGGGCGTTCTTCACGCGGAGGGCGCGTGTCTTCAAGTTCGGCACCGGTTTCCTGATCGACGACGCGCATCGACAGGCGAACCTTGCCGCGCGGATCGATTTCGAGAACCTTGACCTTCACGGCCTGGCCTTCGCTCAGCACGTCGGTAACTTTCTCGGTCCGCTCGTTGCGGATTTCCGAAACGTGAACCAGACCGTCCTTGCCGCCCATGAAGTTCACGAACGCGCCAAAATCGACCATGTTGACGACTTTGCCGTCATAGACCTTGCCAACTTCGGCTTCCTCGACGATGCCCGAAATCCACTTGCGTGCAGCTTCGATCTGCGCGGGGTCGGACGATGAAATCTTGATCAGACCCTCGTCATCAATGTCAACCTTCGCACCCGTCGTCGCGACGATTTCGCGGATTACTTTGCCGCCCGTGCCGATGATGTCGCGAATTTTCGCCTTGTCGATTTGCATCGTTTCGATGCGCGGCGCGAATTCGGACAGTTCACCGCGCGTTTCGCCCAGCGCCTTGGCCATTTCACCGAGGATGTGGGTGCGTCCTTCTGCGGCCTGCTTGAGCGCCTGCTTCATGATTTCTTCGGTGATGCCGGCGATCTTGATGTCCATCTGCATCGTAGTGATGCCTTCGGACGTGCCCGCAACCTTGAAATCCATGTCGCCCAGGTGATCCTCGTCGCCAAGGATGTCGCTGATGACGGCGAAATCCTTGCCCTCCAGAATCAGGCCCATCGCGATGCCGCTGACCGGACGCTTCAGGGGAACACCCGCGTCCATCATCGACAGCGAACCGCCGCATACTGTCGCCATCGACGACGAGCCATTGCTCTCGGTGATGTCCGACAAAACGCGGATCGTATAAGGAAAGTCTTCCTTCGACGGCAGCACCGGGTGCAGCGCGCGCCAGGCGAGCTTGCCGTGGCCGACTTCGCGACGACCAGGCGCACCAAAGCGACCAACTTCACCGACCGAATAGGGCGGGAAGTTATAGTGGAGCATGAAATTTGAGTAGCTCAGGCCGTTCAGGCCGTCGATCATCTGTTCGGCGTCCTTGGTGCCGAGCGTGGTCGTGCAGATCGACTGCGTTTCGCCGCGCGTGAACAGCGCCGACCCGTGCGTGCGTGGCAGGAAGCCGACAATCGCGTCAATTGGGCGGATTTGCGTCGTGGTGCGACCATCGATGCGCGCGCCATCCTTTAAGATCGCGGTGCGGACGATTTCGGCTTCGAGCTTCTTCATCAGCTTACCCGCGGCCATCTGGTCCTGCGGCGCTGCGTCAGCAAAGGCTTCCTTGCCCTTGGCACGTGCTTCGTTGAGCAGGTTCGACCGCTTCGACTTGTCGGTGACCTTATAAGCTGCTGCGATGTCCTTACCGATGAGCTTCTTGAGCTTGTCCTTGGCTGCCGACAGATCAGCCTGCGGAGCCATCGCCCACGGCTCTTTGGCCGCTTGTTCGGCGAGATCGATGATCGCGTTGATCACCGTCTGGATACCGCGATGCGCGAACATTACGGCACCGAGCATTACATCTTCCGAAAGCTCTTTTGCTTCGGATTCGACCATCATGACGGCGTCGTGCGTGCCCGCGACAACGAGGTCGAGATCGCCAGCGGCAACCTGCTCATCAGTCGGGTTTAGAATATATTCGCCTTCGACATAGCCGACGCGAGCCGCCGCGATCGGACCCATGAAGGGAACGCCGCTGAGCGTGAGCGCTGCCGAGGCTGCGACCATCGCGAGCACGTCAGGCTCGTTCACGCCATCATACGACATGACCTGACAGATGACGTTGATTTCGTTGTAAAAGCCTTCGGGGAAAAGCGGACGGATCGGCCGGTCGATGAGGCGCGAAACCAGCGTTTCCTTTTCGGTCGCGCCGCGTTCGCGCTTGAAGAAACCGCCGGGAATGCGGCCTGCGGACGAATATTTCTCCTGATAATGGACGGTCAGCGGGAAGAAGTCCTGCCCCTCCTTCACCGAGCGGGCAGCTGTCACGGCGCAGAGCACTACGGTTTCGCCCAGTGTCGCCATCACGGCACCGTCAGCTTGCCGCGCAACGCGGCCTGTTTCGAGCTTGAGGGTTTGTCCGCCCCACTCGATTTCGACTGTTTTCATATTGAACATGTTTATCCCTTCAGACCCGCGAGCCACATGCTGCGGGGGCCAATAAGGCAGACATCCGGTCTGCGAGCGGTGCGGGCGCTGATGGCCCTATCGCGCCCCGCTGAATTGCGGGACATACGAAAAGAGCGCCGTAAAGGCGCTCTCTGTTACTTGCGAAGCCCAAGCTTCGAAATGAGATCGGTGTAGCGGCCAACGTCTTCGCGCTTGAGATAATCGAGCAGCGTGCGACGCTTGTTGACCAACATGAGCAAGCCGCGACGCGAATGGTTGTCCTTCTTGTGCGTCTTGAAATGCTCGGTGAGGTTCAGGATGCGCGTCGTGATGATCGCGACCTGCACTTCGGGCGATCCGGTGTCGCCTGCGCCTTGCGCATATTCGGCGATGACTTCGGTTTTACGTTCGGCAGTTATTGTCATTCAATTTCTTTCACGACATCGGGTTACAGGTTGAAACCGCGCACGACCCGAATTTCTCCGGCGATGGCCTCGACCAGCGCGACGGGCGTTTCGCCGTCTTTCGCCAGATTGAGACCGTCATGTGCGGCAATCCCGACCAAGACCCGCCCCTGTCGGAGCAGCCCTGCCTGATCGGGGGTGACGGGTAGAGCCGGGATATCGTCCAGCCCCGCCGTCATGGGCAGGCATATGTCTTCAAGGCGCTGCGTCGTAGACTTTTCAAAGAGGAAGTCCAGCGAAATCGCGTTGTCGAGCGTGAACGGCCCGGCCTTCGTGCGGCGGAGCATCGTGACATGGCCGACTGTGTTTAGCGCGTAGGCGATGTCGCGGGCCAGCGACCTTATATAGGTGCCCTTCGAGACATGGGCGGTAAGGGTGGTGCTTGCAAGTTCGTCATCCCAGCGAAAGCTGAGTTCCCTCGCGGGTCGAGTGTATTCTTCCGTCATGGGATCCCAGCTTTCACTGGGATGACGGAGGGAGTGGATGATCACCTGCCGCGTTGCCAGCACAACCTCTTGTCCTGCCCGCGCCAGATCATAGGCCCGTGCACCGTCGACTTTCAGCGCCGAATAAGCGGGCGGCACCTGATTGATCGGTCCAGTAAACAGCGGCAACACGGCCTCGAGCTGCGCCCGCGTCGGGCGACCATCGCTGGTCGCGATCACTTTGCCCTCGAGATCGAGCGTGTCGGTTTCCGCGCCGAAGCCAATCGTGAACTCGTAGACCTTGTCGCTGTCGAGCAGCCGCCCCGCGAGTTTGGTCGCTTCGCCAATCGCAATCGGGAGCACGCCGGTCGCGAGCGGATCTAGCGTCCCGCCATGCCCGACTTTGACTTTCGGATAGCCCCCATCGCGCAGCGCCCGCTTGACCGCGCCGACACCTTGCGTGGAGCCCATCCCCAGCGGCTTGTCGAGGATGATCCAGCCGTGCAGCGGAAGCGAGATGTCGGACGTAGCCATGAAGCGCGCTCGGATGACACAGTGCGCGTGTCCAGCAAACCGATTTCGTGGCGGATGCGGGATGGGTAAAGGGTGAGTGGGGTGCACGAAAAAATTGTTTCGGGCGCGGACCTTTTTAATATTGGCGGGGTTTGGGCGGTGTGACCTCTCCGGATCGTCCTTGATGGACGGTCCACCCAAAACTAACCCGGCTTCGCAGGAGGCCGGGTTTTTTGTTGTGGCGGCCGGTTACTTGAGCTGAGAATCCCTATTGTGGTTATAGTGCGGGGTATTGGGTAAGCGAGGAGGGAATAGATGCGGTTTTATTGCGTGATCGCGCTCGGATTTACCGGAATGAGTGCGTCGGTTGATGCAGCCGAATACCTGACGTCGGTCGCAAGTGACGTGTACCAAACCCCGGGAACGCCGAAGGCGATTGCCATGCGCGCCAACACCTGCATCTCGCAGAATCTCAAACCGAGAACGACGGCCTCGCAACTTATGATCAGTAGCGTAGGAACTGTCATTTTGGTCGGGACGACAGGATTCCCAACCAACCAAATCTAAGTTTCCCGAAACACCGAATGCCGCAGAAATCGGTTGTTTTCGGTTTGTATTTCAGGTTTTGCATCATGCCTAAGTCACAGTCAATAACACACTTCAGGACACAATTTTGACACATCCAAATATGCGTCGTTTTGTCGAAGTGTGTGTCAGCATCTGCACAGGAAGCAAGATGAAGGCACCTGCGGGGAAATAGACTCAGATTGCTCGGGCTACGGGTACTTCACTGATTCGTGTCGTCCAAGCAGGCGACTTCGTGTCGGCACGCAGCTTCCACTCGCGCTTGAAACCTTGTGCGACTGGAACCACGGTGAATTTACCGAACCGTGCGTTAACATCGTCGATGGCGGTCATCAGTCGTTCACGCTTGGATGTGTTTTCCGAGTTTTCAAACAGCGTCATCGGGCGCAACTCCGCTCTGGTCAGGTCGTCCAGCATCACACCAGCTTTGGTAAACTGATATCCATCACGCCATGCATGCTCGATTCCGCGCCTTGCGGCCGAAATAAGCTCGAGACTGTCGCTAGTCATTGGGTGCAGGCTTATTGTCCGGGTCGCGGAATATTGCGGCCGTTCAGGCTGGTGGCGGTTGGTATGAAAGAATACAGTTAAGCGAGCGGCAACAAGGCCATGTTGTCGCAGTTTCTCTCCCGCACGCATCGCATATTGAGCAACAGCACCCATCAGGGTCTCGATATCGGTGATGGGGGTGCCGAATGAGCGAGTGACGGCCATGCCCCTTCGCTGCGGTTCCACCATTTCGATCGCCATGGCAGGGACACCGTTTAGCTCGGCAACCAGGCGCTCAAGCACGATTGTGCCCAACCCACGTGCCTGCCGCATCGGCATGTCACGAAGCTGTCCAGCCGTTCCAACCCCCAGCTTTTGTAGTTTGACGGCAGTCGCCGATCCGACGCCCCAGACGTCGGCGACCTCAAACCTGTCCATCACCCAGCGGCGGATTGCATCATCGCGCATGTCCGCCACACCGGCGAACATTGGATTTTTCTTGGCGGCTGCGTTGCCGAGTTTAGCAAGCGTCTTCGTCGGTGCAATGCCAACACAAGACTGGATTGTTGTCCATTCCTCGACCCGGGCACGAAGCGTCTGGCAGTGGGCCACCAGATCGCGATCTTCAAACCCTGTCAAATCGAGAAAATTCTCATCGATCGAGTATATCTCGATATCTCGTGCGAAAGGTTCGACAGCAGCCAGGATACGGCGCTGCATGTCGGCATAAAGAGCGTAATTCGAAGACCTCACCGCTATCCCGTGCTTTTTGACCTTCTCGCGGATCAGGTGGATGGGATCTCCCATCTTGATGCCAAGCGCCTTTGCTTCCGCCGACCGGGCGATAGCGCAGCCGTCGTTGTTCGACAGCACAATGGCAGGAACGCCATTCAAGCTGGGATCGAAAGCTCGCTCTGCCGAGACATAAAAGTTGTTCGCATCCTGAAGCGCAACCGGCCCGCTCATAAATAGCGTCGCGCCAGGCCGACAACGACACCCCAGATTTCGACATTTTCATCGACGATGATACGAGAATAGCCTTCAGCTTCTGGCACGAGCCACAGTCGGTCACCCGATCTTCGCAACCTTTTAAGCGTTCGATCGCCGTGCACGAGCGCTACTACTATATGGCCAGGGCGGGGCTTTTCTGCTCGGCTGACTACGATCAGATCGCCATCGTTTATGCCAGCCCCATTCATCGAGTGCCCATCGACACGCATCAGGTATGAGGCTGCGGGTTTGTCGATGAGCCAGGCGCCAATGTCGATCGGCTCTTCCATGTCGTCCTTAGCAGGCGATGGGAAGCCTGCGGGGGTGCGGCACAGCATCAGAGGCACATCGAAGGGTTCTAAAACCCAACTAACCTCGGTCAGTGCTGCCATTGCTCCACTCTGCCTCCTTCGCTGATTCTGTAATTATGCTCGACCCTGCTGCTGATACAGAGATAGAACAAAACAGCAACACGGATTGGAGAGAAACTGGCTTCTAACGGGCTGACCGACTTTTTATCAAATGCTGATGGTCGCGTCAGAAAATTTATTAAATTTAGCTAGCCCAGTTTCTTACGACCGAACAAAATAGCAAATTTTTGTCCTTTGCAGACCTGATGTCTTGTACTGGTGCCTTTATGTTTTATTGAAGCTTGATGGAGCAGGGTTTGACTGATGCAATTACCGAAGCCCGTGAGAGGCTCGGTAAGACACCAAGCAACATCAAAGGATAATTTTCTGAGCGGATTGACATTGGGCTGACCTCGCCAGAGCCATTCCAGAAAATGAATCGACACTTAGTCTAGTCGAAGATGTTCGTTCAAAAGCACTTTCGCTCAAACACGTTCGTAATTTCATTACGCATGGACTTTGCGGCGGCGATTCTCAGCCTGATAATGGCGAAGCGCATATCATATGCGCTGTTGGCGCATTCCAAAATCACTCAGGCTTTAAAGTAAAGTACACTTTGGCCCAGCTTGTGGATTTCAAGCAAGGTATCGACGCTTGCCGCAGTTCGTTCATTCGCTTGCAGTTTTAATTACCGGATCGCGCAACCATGATCGACATAACGTGCTGACTTGTTCTATCACTCTTGTAGGAGGAGAACCGTAGACCATCATGCGCAGAATAAGCGTCAGTAAGTCAACGCCCTTACGACAAATTCTCCGCCCATCCGCAGACCGACGGGATCAACACTATGTCCGACCCCCGGTGAAATGTAGGCTGTCACATCTACGCCAAGGTGCTCGAGTTGCGCTTTAGCCGCATGCAGCGCAGCGACAGGCACAATCGGATCCGCCGAGCCGTGGACTAGCAGCATGGGTGGTCTGGTGATCGACAAGTGCGAAAGCTCATGCCCGCCGGTCAGCATCCCGGAGTAGCCGACGATCGCAGCAACTTTACGCGGCCTGCGTAGTCCGACATGAAGGGCCATCATCGTTCCCTGGCTAAACCCAACGATTGCGAGGCTTGCTTCGGTCAGTCCGTATTGATGGAGTTTTCGATCAATGAATGCTTCTATGGCCGGAGCCGCGCTTGCTGCACCTGATGCCAAGGCATGCGGCGTAAAAGCCGATAGCGGCCACCATTGATATCCAGACGACAGATAGCTCAATCGCTGCGGCGCATTAGGTGCCAAAAAAAGAGCATCCGGCAGGTCGCGTTGCCAATGCGGCGCCAGCGTAATCAGATCGGCGCCGCTGGAACCATAGCCGTGAAGAAGCAGCACAATATGTTTGG
>JAYUYR010000025.1:0-3042 GCA_043752405.1 Sphingomonas sp.
GATCTCGGGCCGCGTAGAGTTCGTCCGTGATTACAAGGCGAAGCGCAAGATCGCGATTGTGCCGGAAGAAGGCGATCGTATCGAGTATCTGATCCAGAAATCAAAGGTGCTCGATGTTCAGGAAGGCGATTTCGTCCGCAAGGGCGATAACCTGATTGCTGGTTCGCCAAACCCGCATGACATCCTCGAAGTCATGGGCATTGAGGCGCTGGCGGAATATCTGGTCGCAGAAATTCAGGAAGTGTATCGTCTGCAGGGCGTGAAGATCAACGACAAGCACATCGAAACGATCGTTCGTCAGATGCTGCAAAAGGTCGAGATCACCAACGGCGGCGACACGACATTGCTGGCTGGCGAACAGGTCGACCGCACCGAGATGGACGAAACCAACGCGAAACTGACCAAGGGCCAGACGCCTGCGGAAGGCAAGCCGGTCCTCCTCGGCATCACCAAGGCGTCGCTGCAAACGCGCAGCTTCATCTCGGCGGCTTCGTTCCAGGAAACCACCCGCGTGCTCACTGAAGCATCGGTTCAGGGCAAGAAGGACACGCTGACCGGCTTGAAGGAAAACGTCATTGTTGGCCGCCTGATCCCGGCGGGCACTGGCGCAGGTCTCAACCGCTTGCGTGTCACAGCGACCAGCCGCGACGCGGCGCTTCGTGCGCAACAGCGTGACTGGCAGGCATCACTGATCGCGCCGAACAGCGCGGCCGAGGAACATGAGGCCGAACTGCGTCAACCCGTCGAAGCCGACACCGGCGACGATGCGCTTGGCGAAGTGATTACCTCAGGCCATGGCACCGATGCCGACGCGGGTGATTATCTCAACAATTAAGTGCCGTCACTATTTCGTCACTAAACCCCGTCGCGGCACCGCGGCGGGGTTTTTGTGTTATTAATCGTGCTGCGCGATCGCGTATCATTTTCGGACAGTTTCAGTTTTGCTCATAATCGACTTGCTAGCGACAGCCCGTTTATTCATAATCTATTAACCGGGCCCGTTTTTGCTGCAACGACAGTGCAATCAAACAACAGGGAAACTTCCATGAAAAATGTCACATTTATTGTGGCCGTAGCTGCCGCTTCATTTATTGCTCCGGCGTCAGCCGCCTCACTAGTGATCGGTGCAGGCACTTCTTCGAATTGCTTTCCATTCGGATGCGGCGGCCCTGCGAGCGCCAAATATCAACAGGTTTATAACACGACGGGATTTTCGGGACCAATCTCAATCACTGCCGTGCAATTCGAGCTGGATACTCAACGCGGCACCGGACCAGTCAATCTGGGCAACTACACGTTGAGCGTATCGACGACGAGCGCAATGGTCGATGGCCTGTCTACAATCTTTGCCAGCAACATTGGTGGCGACAACACGCAGGTTTTCAATGGCAATCTTGCGTCGTCCTTTAACGGCACGCTGCTCACATTAAATTTCAGCACGCCTTTCACCTACAATCCAACCGGTGGCAATCTGCTACTCGATTTCGTGATTTCCAATCCCACAAACAGCAGTACAATTTTCTTTAGAGCTGACAACGGAAATGCCGGCGGCGTTTATAGTCGCATGCAAAATTTCGGCGGGGGTTCTACAGGTTATGGTCTTAGGACGACATTTATCTTTGATAACGCTGTGGCGGCCGTTCCCGAACCCGCGACATGGGCAACGATGCTAATCGGTTTCGCTATCGTCGGCGGCACCTTGCGCTATCGTCGTCGCAAGATGACTGTTACTTACGCCTAAATCTTTTACATTAGCCAACTGATTCCGAACAGTTCAAACCGAAAACCCTGTCGCAGTAATGCGGCAGGGTTTTTTGTGCCAATTCAGCACGGCCATTTGTTTACCATCTATATGCCTTGTGCCGCAAAAGTCGTGCTGCTTAACGCTTCATTAACAACGACATTCAGCGTTCGTTGGAACAAGGGAGAAGACGAGTGAAAATCACGAAAAAGTTTATCGCGGCGCTTGGCGCGACAACGGCTGCACTGGCGCTTTCGGTATCGGCGCAGGCCGCCACAATCGCCATCGTCCAGGGTGGCTTCTACACCTCAGACCTGAAGAACCAGTTGATTGCTGCTGGTCAGACAGTGACCGAAGTTACAACCTATACCGCCGCTACGTTGGCTGGGTTTGATGCCGTCATTCAATACGGTAATAACTTCGTCGATCAGGCTGCGCTGACGACGTTTGCCAACGCAGGCGGTAATGTCATCTGGACGCCTTGGGCAGGCGTGAACTTCGCCTTTAATCCCGCGCTCCAGGTCCGCACGAACGGTGGTGGCACTGTCTACAGCGAATCGTCGATTGGCATGACAGTTCTTGCCGCGGGTGATCCGCTGCTGGCAGGCGTCGCGTTTCCGGCAGCCGGAACCGTTAACGTCGGCCGCATTACGGGAACAACGTTTGTCGCCGGTGCAACGCAAGTTGCCAACTGGACGGACGGCGCGGCTCTCGTAGGCTACAAGGCAGTTGGTATGGGCAATGTCATTGACGTCAATCTGCACGTCATCACTTCGGATACCGCCTATCAGGTGATCAACCAACCCTGGGCAACCCAGCTGTTCGTTAACGCTGCCAACCTCGGCGTGAACGGTGCGGTACCGGAAAGCTCGACTTGGATGATGATGATCGTCGGCTTCGGTGCTGCGGGTGCCGCACTGCGCAACGGTCGCCGCAAGACAACGGTTACCTACGCTTAATTTTCGGTCCGTGCATCCCGCATGGACATGGCCCCTCGGTGCAAACCGGGGGGCCTTTTTTGTAGTGCGAAAATGTTGCAATCATCAGAATCGATACGACAGCGTCAGCGGGACAATATAGTCTGACCGATCTGGCTGGTTGAAACGTATCTGGTATCGGTGCTGAAAACCCGTTTCGAGCGTCAGCTTTTTTGCGATGGGAAAGCTGACGCCGACAAAATTCCGCCATTGCTCAATGCCTTGGCGCTGCCCCCAATCGGTCGTGTTCAGCGCAATTAGCGGTTCGGTCGACATCACGAAGTTTGCGCCCTTTGCCTTCAGGGGTAACATGTATTTCAATTG
>JAYUYR010000026.1:0-3038 GCA_043752405.1 Sphingomonas sp.
ACGCGGCTGTGGATCGGGGTTGCTGCGGCGTGCGTTGCCGCTGGGGCCATGGCTTGGGCGGGCACGTCGAAAGTCGCACCGAGCGCGTGCAGCTTTAAAGATTTCAAAGGTGCCAAGCCCGTTGCCCTGCCGTCGGGGTTGATGTTCCAAACTGTCAAAGCGGGCAGCGGCGCGATGCCGACCGACACCGACGTGACGCTGGTCGATTACAAGGGCACATTGCGCGGCGGCAAACAATTCGACGCCAATCAGCGCACACCTTTTCCCGTCACCGGTGTAATCCCCGGTTTCACCGAAGCGCTGAAAATGATGCAGATTGGCGGCAGTTACAAAATTTGTATTCCGCCCACTCTTGGCTATGGCGCGACCGCGAGCGGACCGATTCCTGCCAATTCAGTGCTGTTCTTTGATGTCAACCTTCTTGATTTCCGCAGCCAGGCCGAAATTCAGGCAATGCAGCGGCAGATGCAACAGATGCAGGCACAGGGGCAATTGCCCCCGGGTGTCGAAGCAGGACCGCCGCCAGTGCCGACTGGGCGCTAACGCTCAAACATCCAGATTTGCCACATTGAGCGCATTTTCCTGAATAAACTCGCGGCGGGGTTCGACGACGTCACCCATCAGGCGCGTAAAGATTTCGTCGGCCATTTCGGCCTGGGTGACTTCGACGCGGAGCATGGCGCGGTTTTGGGGGTCTAGGGTCGTTTCCCACAGCTGTTCGGCGTTCATTTCGCCGAGTCCCTTGTAACGCTGTATGCTCAGCCCCTTGCGACCCGCCGCGAGGATGGCGTCGAGGAGATCGCTGGGGCGGGTAATGAACGCGCCTTTGGTACTGACGATCGGCTCGTCGGCTTCTCCCGTGTCGTCGTCTGCCTGCGCGGGAGCAGTTTTGGCGACTGTCACAAGACGCGCTGTCCCCGCATAGCTGTCCACCTGTTCGGCGACGAGCGTATGCAAGCGCCGCGCTTCCTGACTGAACAGGAAAGCGCTTTCGAGGATGTGATGGTCGGTCACGCCGCGCCACAGGCGTTCAAGGTGATAGCCCCCTTCGGCGGCGATGTTGGCGGTCCATTTGGCTTCGGGGTCGGCGCGGTCGAGCCATGCGGCGGCACGTTCGGCGGCCGCCTGTCGCGCGTCGGTCGCCAGATCGGGATCGAGCGCACCCATCAGTGCGAACGCTTCGATAATCGCGGGATCATATTTACGCGGCACATAACGCATCAGCGCGCGCATACGTCGGGCATGCTCGACCAACTGCATGAGGTCCGCACCCGACCGCGCGCCACCCGGCCCCTCGAGTCGCGTCGAAGCAACGCCCGCTTCGACGAGATAAGTGTCGAGCTGGCTGTCGTCCTTCAGATACATTTCGCTGCGGCCGCGCGATGCCTTGTAAAGCGGCGGCTGCGCAATGAAGAGATGGCCGTTATCAATGACGTGGCGCATGTGGCGATAGAAGAAAGTCAGCAGCAGCGTGCGGATATGCGCGCCATCGACGTCGGCGTCGGTCATGATCACGATCTTGTGATAACGCAGTTTCTCGATGTTGAAATCGTCGTGAATGCCGGTGCCCATCGCCTGGATCAGCGTGCCGATTTCCTTCGACGACAGCATCCGGTCGAGCCGCGCGCGTTCGACGTTCAGGATTTTGCCGCGCAACGGAAGGATCGCCTGAAAATGGCGGTCGCGGCCCTGTTTGGCCGAGCCGCCGGCGCTGTCGCCTTCGACGAGGAAGAGTTCGGATTTGGCGGGGTCTTTTTCCTGACAATCGGCGAGTTTGCCAGGGAGCGAGGCAATGCCCATCACCGATTTGCGGCTGGCCTCGCGCGCTTTCTTCGCGGCTTCGCGGGCAGCGGCGGCATCGATCGTCTTCTGGATGATCGATTTGGCGTGGGCGGGGTTTTCCTCGAGCCATTCGGCCATCTTATCGGCCATCAGACTTTCGAGTGGCTGGCGGACTTCAGAAGAAACCAGCTTGTCCTTGGTCTGCGAGGAGAACTTCGGGTCAGGCAGCTTGACCGAAACAATCGCGGTCAGCCCCTCCCGCATGTCCTCACCGGTCAGTGTGACCTTTTCCTTTTTCATCAATCCCGATTTCTCGGCATAGTTGTTGAGGGTCCGCGTCAATGCAGCGCGGAATGCCGACAAATGCGTGCCGCCGTCGCGCTGCGGAATGTTGTTGGTGAAGGGAAGAACATTCTCGTAATAGCTGTCGTTCCACTCGAGCGCGACATCAATGCCGACACCGTCGCGCTGGCCGTGGACCGCAATAGGATCGGGAAACAGCGGGTTCTTCGCACGGTCGAGGAACTTCACGAAGGCCGCAATCCCGCCTTCGTAATATAACTCGACTTCCTTGCGCTCGGCGTGGCGCGCGTCGATTAGGAACAGACGGACGCCCGAATTGAGGAACGCGAGTTCGCGGTAACGATGTTCTAGTTTCTCAAAATCGAATTCGATAATCTTGAACGTCGCGGGGCTGGGCAGGAAGGTGACCTTGGTGCCCTTCTTGCCTTCAGGCGCGGGGCCGACCAGCTTGAGCGGCGCAACCGCATCGCCGAACGCAAAGCGCATGTAATGCTCTTGCCCGTCGCGCCAGATCGTCAGATCGAGAAATTCGGACAGCGCGTTAACAACCGAGACGCCGACGCCGTGAAGGCCGCCCGAAACTTTATAGGCATTGTCGTCCGACGTATTCTCGAACTTCCCGCCGGCGTGGAGTTGGGTCATGATGACTTCGGCGGCGCTGACGCCTTCTTCCGAATGCATGCCCGTCGGGATACCACGGCCGTTATCCTCGACCGAAACCGACCCGTCGGCGTTCAGCGTGATAAAAATGCGGTCGCAGTGCCCCGCCAGGGCTTCGTCGATAGCATTGTCGCTGACTTCGAAGACCATGTGATGCAAGCCGGAGCCGTCGTCAGTGTCGCCGATATACATGCCGGGGCGCTTGCGGACGGCATCCAACCCCTTGAGAACCTTGATAGAATCGGCGTCGTAGGTGTTGGCGTTGGGGGTGTTGTCGGGGACGCTGTCTTCGG
>JAYUYR010000027.1:0-3031 GCA_043752405.1 Sphingomonas sp.
TGTGGTCAACAAGCCCTGCCGCGTGGTCGCGCCGACCAGCGTGAATTTGGGTAGATCGATGCGGACGCTCCGTGCAGAGGGCCCTTCGCCGATCATCAGATCGAGCGCGCGGTCCTCCATTGCGGGATAAAGGATCTCCTCGACCGCAGGGGCAAGCCGGTGAATCTCGTCGATGAATAGGACGTCGCCATCCTCTAGATTGGTCAGGAGAGCTGCAAGATCGCCCGACTTGGCGATGACCGGACCCGACGTGGCGCGAAACCCGACACCTAGTTCGCGCGCAACAATCTGCGCCAGCGTGGTCTTGCCGAGGCCAGGGGGACCGAAGAAGAGGACATGGTCAAGGGCATCGCCGCGAGCTTTGGCGGCGGCGATGAAAATGCGCAGGTTTTCGCGCGCCGCTTTCTGGCCGACGAATTCATCGAGCGTCTTCGGGCGCAGTGCCGCGTCGATGTCCTCGGGGCGACGGGTGGCGGAGAGGAGGGGGTCGGTCATTGCGGCAATGCCGGAGGCAATGGTTTCTTGGTGAGCTTCAAGATGTCGTCCCCAAGTATCAAAATGGCGGAAAGGATTCCTTCGAGCGAAACGAGGTTCTCCTGAACATCTTTTGCTATTGCTCCCTCTGACATCGGGCCGTCCGGACGCGTGCTATCGATCGCGGATTTACAATATGAATAGAACGACACGATCCTTGCTATGTCGTGAGGTTTGAGCAAACCAAGCTCACCTGACAGCGATTCATATACTGAAAAGTAATTGGCTCTTATGTCGATAACGTACTGTTCGCCTCCCCAATTTCCGGCTCGAATAAGCGCTGTCTGCTCTTGTACCGCCTCCAAATAGGCTTGGTGTCTTATCAAGTCGCAAATCGTACGAACCTCCGCTGCAATCGCTACGAGTGTGCTTTCGCGTCGACGACGTCGCTCGAGCACTTGATCAATAAGTCGAATTAAGCCTGTAGCTAGTGCTCCAAGTAAGGCACCGAACAGAGTGGGAGTCACCGCGCCACCTTCTTCAACGCCACCCGCACGAGCGCATCGAGCCCCGCGTCGGCACCCAATTCCTCGTCGGCTTTCGCCACCGCGACGCTTGCTTCGGCAGGGCGGAAGCCCAGGTTGATGAGTGCCGATACCGCATCCTGCGCCGCGCCTGCGACGGCGACGATGCCGGGCGCGCCGAGCGCGATGCCGCCGACCTTGCCCTTCAGTTCGTTGACGATTCTCGCTGCCAGTTTCGGTCCGACTCCGTTGGCGCGGGTTACCATCGTTGCATCGGCGCTGGCGATGGCGCGGCTGAGTTCGGTAGCGTCGAGGACCGAGAGGATCGACAGGGCCACGCGGCCACCAACGCCTTGTACGCCGGTGAGCAGGCGGAACCATTCGCGTTCCTCGCTGCTCGCAAAGCCGAACAGAGTCATCGAATCCTCGCGGACCTGCATGTCGGTGTAGAGCATCACGCTACCGCCAACCGGCCCGACGGCCGTCAGCGTCCGCGTCGACGCTTGGACCAGATAGCCGACGCCGCCGACATCGAGCACGGCATGGTCCGATGCGGTTTCGGCGAGGATTCCGGTGAGGCGGGCGATCATCGCGCTGTCCTACCCGCGCCGTGATGCGCATGGCAAATTGCCACGGCTAGCGCATCGGCGGCGTCGGGTCCGGCAATTTTTACGCCTGGCAGCAGAATTTTCAACATCGCCCGAACCTGCGCCTTTTCGGCAGCGCCCGTGCCGACGACCGCCTTTTTCACCAGTCGTGCAGCATACTCGCCAACGATGATTCCGCGCCGGGCCGCCGCCAAGAGGACGACGCCGCGAGCATGGGCAAGTTTCAGCGTCGATTGTGCGTTGGTGTTGACGAACACTTCCTCGACCGCCGCGCCGTCGGGGCTGTATTCGATCAGGAGGTCGGCGAGGCGGGTGTCGAGGACATAAAGCCGCTCGGCCAGTGGCATTTTGGGATCGGTCCTGATCTGGCCATTGGCAATATGGCTAAGCCGGTTGCCCTCAGCCGCGATCACGCCCCAACCAGTCGTGCCAAGCCCGGGATCGAGGCCGAGGATGATCAGGTAAGTTTTTCCATCACTTCGTCGGGCACGTCATAATTGCCCCACACCGTCTGGACATCATCGTCATCGTCGAGCGCATCGAGCAATTTCATCAGCGTCGCGGCATCGCTCTCGCCGACGGTGACCATCACCTGCGGGCGCCACGCGAGTTTGGCGCCTTCGCCTTCGCCAAGCGTGGCCTCAAGCGCTTTAGCGACGGGATGCAGAGTTTCGACACTGGTCCAAATTTCGTGACCATCTTCGCTTGAGGATACGTCTGCGGCGCCGGCATCGAGCGCGGCTTCGAACACGGCATCGGCATCGCCCGCCGTTGCCGGGTAATTGACCAGGCCCATCCGGTCGAACGCATGGCTAACACTGCCGCCTGCGCCGAGGTTACCGCCATTTTTAGAAACGGCCAGCCGCACATTGGTCGCGGTGCGGTTGCGGTTGTCGGTCAGCGCTTCGATGATCAGGCTGACGCCGCCGGGGCCAAAGCCTTCGTAACGCATTTCCTCGTAATTAGCGCCGTCGCTTTTGGAAGCATTGTTGATCGCGCGTTCGATATTGTCCTTGGGCATTCCGCCTGCGCGGGCCGTCAGAACGGCGCTGCGCAGACGTGCGTTCATGGCGGGATCGGGAAGGCCGGACTTGGCTGCAACCGTGATTTCACGGCTCAACTTCGAAAATGCCGCAGCGCGCTTTTTATCCTGTGCGCCCTTGCGGTGCATGATGTTCTTGAATTTGGAATGACCCGCCATTGGTTAGAACTTAACTGCCGTGCCCGATGCCGTGACCATAAGCATCGATCCGCCCTGACCTAGCACTTCATAGTCGAGATCGACGCCGATGACGGCATCGGCACCAAGCGCGCTGGCTTCGGCCATCGCTTCGTCGAGCGCGGTCTGGCGGGCATCGCGCAGCGTCGATTCATAAGCACCCGAGCGACCGCCGACGATGTCGCGGACGCTGGCGAATAAATCCT
>JAYUYR010000028.1:0-7745 GCA_043752405.1 Sphingomonas sp.
CTGACCTCAAGCGTGGGTGCTGCCCCCCGAGCCTATTGGGGCGCCTACGGTGCCTCGAAAGCCGGTTTTGAAACGCTGCTCGGCAGTTATGCCGAGGAAACGCGCAACATCGGCCGTGTCAAAGTCGCAATCATCGATCCCGGCGCCACCCGTACGGCTATGCGCGCACGCGCCTATCCCGGCGAAGATCCTGCCGACGTCAAGGAACCCCATGCCGTCGCCGCGCGGATCGCGGCGCTTGCAACCGATGGGTTCGACACCGGCTACCGCGAACGAATTAACTAATCCTGTCGATCAAATATTAGCCGTTTGGTTCTACACGAAGTGCGGGGAGACAGCAGCAGTTCGGGCTTGAAACAACGGAGTTATCCGCGATGACATTGAATGAACGTTACACAATCGCTGCACAGGAAGACCGTTGCGCACCGCGCATGGCACTGTCGATCCCCTCATCATTGCGTCCATCGGGCGACAAGGGTTTTGCCACCACTGTCCACGACCTGTCGCTTGGCGGCTTCTCGTGCGAGGCACTTTCGCAGATGCGCCCGGGTGCGTTGTGCTGGCTGACACTGCCGGGGCTTGCCGCGCTTCAGGCCGAAGTGATCTGGAACCATGCCGGCATGGTCGGTTGCGCCTTTGCCAACCTGCTCAACCCGGCGGTCTTTGAATCGATTCTGGACCGCTACGGCTGATCGACGGCGGCCTGCACGGCTTTGTAAAAGCGTTCGCGCTCGGCGCCGACACCCGCCTCGTCGGTGGCCGTTTTCCAATTGCCGTTGGTTGCAATGACAAGGCGGCGTTTGGGATCGATGAAAATCCCCTGACCGAAAATTCCCTGCGCGGCGAAACTGCCGTCGTCGTTTGTCCACCATTGATAACCATAGCCGCGCCCCGGTTGGGCTATGCCCGCCTGCTTGGTCGTCGCGAGCGCCAGCCAGTCATCGGACACCAGGCTCTTGCCACCCACGATCGCGCCACCGAGGATGAATTGCCCGAACCGCGCATAATCCTGCAACGATGCCGACACGCAACAGCCGCTGATTTCGTGCCCCGTTGATCCCGTAATCCACACCGCGTCTTGTGCCATGCCATAAGGCGCCCAGATCTTTTCCGAGAGATAGGCCGACAACGTCTTCTTCGTCGCGCTTGATACCAGCACCCCGATCAGATTGGTCTCACCCGTTTTGTAAACCCATTTCGTTCCCGCCGGGGCCTCACGCGGCAGCTTGCGCATATAGCTGACGGTCACATCGACGCCGGGTTCGGCCTTGTGGATGGCAAACAGCGCGACGTCGGATTTCGGATCGGTATAGTCCTCGTTCCACTTCACGCCCGACGTCATTGTCAACAACTGGCGAACTGTCACATCGTCATACACCGACCCTTTGAGATCAGGGATATAGGCCGCGACCTTGTCCTCCAGACTTTTGATATAGCCATCACGGATCGCCGCCCCGACCAGCGTCGATGTCAACGATTTGGCCACCGAAAAGCTGGTCCAGCGACCATCCGCATCATAGCCCAGTCCATATTTTTCGAATCTGATCTTGTTGTCCTGAATGACGATCAACCCTGCTGTCCGCTGGCGCGCCATATAGGCATCGACATCGAGATTCAGTTTCAGCGGCGCCCCTTGGCCGAACGCATGGACATTATCGCCTGCCTTGATGGTGTTTGTCTTGGCGAGCCTGTCCATCTGGCGAAACGCAGTGTCGCGCTGGTCTTGGGTCCAAAACAGCACATTTTCGTCCTTTGGCAAATTGGTGTAGAGTTTGACGGTATCGCATCCCGACAGCGTCAGCAGCGCAGCGATGATCCAATAGCGCATCGTCATCCCTTTTTAATCAGCGTGACTTGCGCCACATCGATCCCGCCACTGCGAAATCCACCTTCGCAATACATCAGATAATAACGCCACAACGCTTTGAACTGCGTGTCGAACTGTGCGGGAAATATCGCTTGATCAAACCGCTCACGCCAGCATTTCAGCGTCTCGGCATAATCCGCCGCCATTCCCCGCCGGTCCACCCAATCGAACCCGCGCGCTTCGGCCAACGCCCGGAACTGGCTTTCGGACAACAGCATGCCCCCGGGGAAAACATAAGTCTGGATGAAATCCGCGCTCCCCCGATATGCCTCGAACACATCATCGGCGATAATAATGAATTGCAGCGCGGCGCGTCCCCCCGGCTTCAGGCAGCGGGCAAGCGTGTCGAGATACGCCGGCCAATAAGCTTCGCCGACGGCCTCAACCATTTCCACACTGGCAATCGCGTCATAAAGCCCCGTCAGGTCGCGATAGTCTTTCTCATCGAACATGATTTCGGGAGCGTGGTGAGCGCGCGCATAGGCAAGCTGGCTGGGTGAAAGGCTAATCGCGCTGACCTTTGCACCGCGGTCATGCGCCGCTTGCGCCAAACTGCCCCAACCGCAGCCAATCTCGAGCATCGTCGATCCGGGCACGAGCTTCAGCCGGTCGAGAACCGCCGCCTGCTTGCGACGTTGGGCCATTTCAAGCGTATCGCCCGGCGCAAATAGCGCCCCTGAATAGCTCATCGTCGGGTCGAGCCATGCTGCATAAAACGCATTGCCCAGGTCATAATGCGCCAGAATGTTGCGCTGTGCTCCGCGCCGGTGATTGCGCTTCAGGGCGTGGCGAACGCGATGGATGATCCGCGTCATCCCTTTCGCCCGCGCCACCTGCGCCAGGGTCGTGCGGTTGCGCATGAACAGATCGAACAATTGCACGGGATCGGGGCTCGACCACTCGCCCGCTGCCCACCCCTCATAACAGCCGACCGACCCTGACCACATCATGCGTAGCAAAGCCCGCCAGCGATGCAGGTCGAGCATAGCCATCGGCCCCGCACCCCGTCCACCCAGGATACGAACTGTGCCGTTGGGCAAGCGCGCCTCGATCGTGCCCGCTACCAGTCCGCGGTCGATCCGGTCCAGAATCCGCCGATAACCCGTGACCAGCAACCCCGCGCGATGAAGCGGAAGTGTTTCGACTAGACGATGCCCAGCCATCGGTGTCTGCGCGTTCATGATCGCGCTTTGGCAGGGGTGCCGACCAGTTGCAATCGGCGCAATCAGCTCTTCATCATCGCATAGGCCGCCAGCGCCCGCTCGCGCCCTTCTCGGTGTCCGATCAATGGCTTGGCATAAGTCGCCGGTGCCTGCCCCGCGCCATGCGGATCGTGGATCCACGGCTCGGACATGCTCGCCAGTTCAGGCATCCAGCGTCGGATATAGCCCGCCGCATGGAACTTCTCCGACTGCGAAAGCGGCGCCATTATCCGCACGAACATGTTCGAATCGACACCCGTCCCCGCGGTCCATTGCCAGTTGACCGCATTCGATCCGTAATCATAATCGAGCAGCGTCTCTCGGAACCACTGGTCGCCCCGCCGCCAGTCGATCAGCAGATGCTTGACCAGAAACGACGCCGTGATCATCCGCACCCGATTGTGCATCCACCCCGTCGCCCACAGCTGACGCATTCCGGCATCGACAATGGGGTAGCCGGTCTGCCCTTTGGTCCAAGCCGTAAAATCCGCCTCGGCATCGCGCCACTTGATCTTGTCGAACTCGACGCGTGCATTCGCCGTCGCGTAGTCGGGAAACTGGTCGATCGTGTTCGCCGCATAATCGCGCCACCCAATCTCGCGCAAATATGCCTCGCCCTTACCGCCAACCCGCTTCGCTACATGATGCCACACGGTCGCGGGCGAAATTTCCCCGAAATGCAGATGTGGCGACAGGCGCGACACGCCCGCTTCAGACGGAAAATTCCGCGCGCGGTCATAATCGGCAACATGATCGAGCCAGCGCTTCAGCGCCGCTTTCGCCCCCGCCTCACCGGGCGTCCAGACATCGAACCCTTTCGACCAGTCCGGCTTGGTCGGCAGCAGCTTCCAGTCATCAAGCCGATCACTCTTCGCCGCGGCACCCTTGACGGTCTCTGGTGCCTTCACCGGCAACGGCGGCGGCATCCGCATCAGGATCGCCCGCCAATACGGCGTAAAGATCTTGTAGCGCCCCCCACCCCCGGTCCGGACCGTCGGCGGATGCACCAGATAATTGCCGTCATACAATGTTAGCGCATCGCCCAGCGTGGCATCAGCCGCTTTCCACCACGGCTCATAAGCGCGCGTTGCATGAATATGCGCGGCTCCCGTCTCGGCCATCAACGCCTTCAGTTCAGCAACCGCATCCCCCCGCCGCAGCACCAGCGCCACACCCCGCGCCGCCAGATCGGCCGACAGCGCGGTCAGGCTATGGTGCAACCACCAATGCTGCGCCGCGCCCGCCTTTTCGTCGAAAATGTAAACCGCAACGACGGGACCTGCCTCCGCCGCCGCGTTCAACGCCAGATTGTCTGCCAGCCGCAGATCTTGGCGAAACCACAGAATCGAAGGCGTCGTCACCACGCCCGGCTAGATGACATGATGATCCTTATCGACATGCCACGTCTGCGCGCGCTCCATCAGCGCTTGCAGGTCGGCGGTCTTGCCCGCCGCCGTCGCCTCGTCCGCAACCAGTAATGTCTGGTCGAACGTCGGACGCGGATCATCGTAAAGCACGCCCAGCGCCATCGGGAACTGCCCGAACACCATCTCGACCAGCATATGCGCCACGGCGCGATTGGTGATGTCGTGCACAATCACACCCGCCGCGGCCCAGTCGCCGTCGACCACGTCGACGACTTTCAGGCGCAGTTTGTCGCGGTCGACCGCAATCCCCTTTGTGCCCTTCGAAAACAGCATCGGCGCGCCATTCTCGACCCATAGCTGATGGTCATCGGCGTTTTGCTTGTCGGCAAATTCCCCGAACACATCGGCGTTGTAAACAATGCAATTCTGGAAAATCTCGACAAACGCCGCACCTTTGTGGCGATAGGCGGCCTTCAAGACTTCGGGCAGTTTCTTGTGGATATCGATCCCGCGCGCCACGAACCGCGCGCCCGCGCCCAGCGCAAATGCACAGGGCCGCGCAGGCCGGTCCACCGATCCGAACGGCGTCGACGGCGACTTGGTGCCCTCACGCGATGTCGGCGAATATTGCCCTTTGGTCAGGCCATAAATCTCGTTGTTGAACAGCAGGAACTGGCAATTCAGGTTCCGCCGCAGCAAGTGCATCGTGTGGTTGCCACCAATCGACAGCGCATCGCCGTCACCCGTGATGATCCACACATCAAGCTCGGGATTGGCGAGCTTCACCCCCGTCGCGACCGCAGGCGCGCGCCCGTGGATCGTGTGAAACCCGTAAGTTTCCATGTAATAAGGGAAACGCGACGAACAGCCGATCCCGCTGACAAACACAGTATTTTCCGGCCGCGCGTTCAGCTCGGGCATTGTCCGCTGCACCGCTTTCAAAATCGCATAGTCACCGCAACCGGGGCACCAGCGCACTTCCTGATCAGTCTCCCAATCCTTGGGGCTGGTCAGGCGAATGGGGGTCATGTCGTTCAATTTCGTTCCTTTTGAGATGGCGGTTGTTGCGGGCTACCTGATTTTTACGATCAACCCCATGACTAGGCCAACAATTGCGGCGCTGATTAAAATGTTCATGATAACCGCCACGCCATAAAGTGCGCCAAATTCGAACTGCGGCACAACCAAACGCACAAAGATTTCTGAAGTAGCAACTGCTGTCACAACTGACCAAACGAACACGGCATTGGTCCTCATTTTCAGTACAACTGAATATAGCACCGGCGCTACTAATGAGGCAAAAGCTGTGGTACCGGTATACAGCGGGTCAACAGCCATTGAGTTCACCCTCGATCGCCGCCTCAATCTCGGCAATCCGAAACGGCTGCCCGCTTACCTTGTTGAGCGGCTTGGCATCGACCAAAAACTGATCACGCAGCACGGTCTTCAACTGCCCCGTATTCATTTCGGGCACCAAAATCCGCTCATAACCGCGCAACAGGTCACCCAAATTCTTCGGCAACGGCCAGATATGGCGGATATGAACATGGCTCACATCCAGCCCCTTGTTCCGCGCCCGGCGCACCGCTTGCAGGATCGGACCAAATGTCGATCCCCACCCCACGACGACCAGCTTGCCCGTCGCCGTGCCCAGCTCGACCGCCTGATCGGGAATATGGTCCGCAACACCGTCAATCTTGCCCTTGCGCAGGTCGGTCATCGCCTGGTGGTTTGCCGCTTCGTAATTGATGTGGCCGGTATCGACTTCTTTTTCGATCCCGCCAATCCGGTGCAACAACCCCGGCGTCCCCGGCCTGACCCACGGCCGCGCAAGTTTCGCATCGCGTGCATAGGGCTTGAACCCGTCCACTGGCGCTTCTTCCATGAACTCGACCGGAAACGCCGAGAACTCGTCACGATGTGGCACTTTCCACGGCTCCGCCGCGTTGGCGATATAGCCGTCGGTCAACAGCATGACCGGTGTCATGAACTGAACCGCAATCCGCACCGCCTCGATCGCGCAGTCGAACGCATCGGCAGGCGAACGTGCCGCAATCACCGGCATCGGCGTATCGCCATTGCGCCCGTAAACCGCCTGATACAGATCCGATTGTTCGGTCTTGGTCGGCAGGCCGGTTGAAGGCCCGCCCCGCTGTGAATTGATGATGACCAGCGGCAATTCGGTCATCACGGCCAGACCCATCGCTTCGCCCTTCAAGGCAATCCCCGGTCCCGACGACGACGTGACCCCCAACTGCCCCGCATAGGACGCGCCGATGGCGGCCCCGATAGCGGCAATCTCGTCCTCCGCCTGAAACGTCGTAACGCCGAACTCTTTCAGCCGTGCCAGATGATGCAAAATCGCCGACGCGGGCGTAATCGGATACCCACCGAAAAACATCTTCAGATTGGCGAGCTTCGCCCCCGCGACCAGCCCCAGCGACAGCGCCTCCGCCCCCGTCACCGTGCGGTACAACCCCGGCTCTGCAGGTGCAGCGGCGACCGCATGTTGCCGCACCGACGCCCCCAATTCGGCGGTCTCGCCGTAAGCATGACCCGCATTCAGCGCCGCAATATTGGCTTCGGCGAGCAGCGGCGTCTTTTTGAACTTCGCATTCAACCAGTCGATAATTGGTGCACGCTTGCGCCCGAACATCCACAGCGCCAGGCCAAGCGTCCACATATTCTTGCAGCGCAACGCTTCCTTGTTGCCCAACCCGAACGGCTTCACGGCATCCATCGTGAGCTGCGAGATATTGAACGAAATCAGCTGCCACTTCGCCAGCGATCCGTCAGCCAACGGCGACTCTGCATATCCCGCTTTCGTCAGATTGCGCGCACCAAACTCGCCTTCGTCGGCAATGATCAGCCCGCCCGGTTTCAAATCGCCGACATTGGTCTTCAACGCCGCTGGGTTCATCGCGACAAGCACATCAGGCGCGTCGCCCGCCGTATCGATCGACGATGATCCGAAATTGATCTGGAACGCCGACACGCCGAACAACGTCCCCTGCGGTGCCCGAATTTCAGCCGGGAAATCGGGGAAGGTCGCAAAGTCATTGCCCGCCAGCGCCGACGACAGCATGAACTGCCCGCCAGTCAGCTGCATTCCGTCACCGCTGTCTCCGGCAAAACGCACAACAATATTTTCGGGGTCGGGGGCCGCGTTGTCCTGCGGCGGTAAATCCTGAACGGCGGTGGCCATCAAATCATCCTGTTGAGTCGGTTGCATCCTCTACGGCGCTTCGACCTGACTACCAAAGTAGTAAATCTGTCACGGCAATCAATCGAAATACGCCGATGCCAGTG
>JAYUYR010000029.1:0-7743 GCA_043752405.1 Sphingomonas sp.
TGGTCCGCACATTATATTCCCGACCCGAACTTTCGCCGCGCGATCAGCGATTTCCTGTTGCGCGAACGGCACGCAGTCGAGCGGCAGATCGCGTTTCTGGGAACGATGGCGCCGTTCAGGAAGTCAGGTTAGGCCGCTTGGCGCATCTGGGTTGACCCCAGCCACGCCCGCGCCTGACGCTGCGCTTCGGCGATTTCACGTGCCGACATTTCATCGGCCACTTCGGCGCGACATTGCTGCGCGCGTTCGTTGCCCGAGACAGCGGCAAGATTGAACCACTTGTGTGCCTGGACCAGATCGACATCGATACCGCCCGAACCGCTCGAATAGGTAATCCCCAATTCGTAGCAGGCACTGGTATCGCCCGCTGCTGCATCGGTCATCCGGCTTTCGATCAGGAAAGCAGCATTCTTGAAACTTGAAGCCATAATCCGCAACCCCCGTTTTCTGTTGTCGAACCAAACTGTCGCCGAAATGGTTTCAACAAATGGTTAACACGCGGAAAGCATTTTTCCCCGTTGAGCGGAAACGTCGGTTTTGCAGGACTTTTAGGGTTTCTGTTTCGTCATTCAGATGTTTGGACCGATAGAAACATTATCGATCAGCCGTGTCGTCCCAATCCGTGCCGCCGCCAGCAGACGGTCGTCGCGGCGTTCAATATAGTCGATTGTGAACCCGGCCACGGTCAACGCAGCGCGCACTTCGTCCAATACGATGGCTTCATTACCACCCACTGCCAGTGCCGACGCCGCCGCCAGCAACGCCGTAGGCAGGGCGGCGGCCGCCTTGCGATCTGCCGCCGACAGATAGGCATTGCGCGACGACAGCGCGAGGCCATCAGAATCGCGCGCGGTCGCCACACCGATGATATCGAGGCCCAGATCAAGGTCCGCCACCATCCGGCGAATTACCTGTAACTGCTGCCAGTCCTTCTCTCCGAACAGCGCGATGTCGGGACGAGCCTGTCCGAACAGCTTGTTCACCACCGTCGCCACACCGTCGAAATGGCCGGGTCGCGATGCGCCGCACAGCCCCTCGCTCACGCCCGCCACAGAAATGGTGGTCGCGAAACCATCGGGATACATCGTCGCGACGTCGGGTGCCCACAGGATCGCGACGCCCGCTTGGGCCAGCATCGCTGCATCCTCGGCTTCAGGGCGCGGATAGCGCGACAGATCGTCCGTCGGGGCGAACTGTGTCGGGTTGACGAAAATAGACACGACGACATGGTCGGCCCGCGCCTTGGCAGCCTCGACCAATTTCATATGACCTGCGTGCAATGCCCCCATTGTCGGTACCATCGCCACTGTCCCGGCAAGGGACGCACGCGCGAAACGCAAGGCGGGCAGGTCACGGATTGTTTGCACGGCTAAAGTCCGTCCCTTATGGCAATGGCGACCGCGTTCATCGACGACCGCGGTTATTGAATCAAGTGGCGGGGGCAGAACACCAAAGTGATGAATCCGATGCACGCGCACAAGATCGTCTTTGCCAATGAAAAGGGCGGCACGGGCAAGTCCACGACGGCCGTCCATGCGGCTGTGGCGCTGTGCGCGGCAGGGTTTCGGGTAGCGGCACTGGACATGGATGTCCGGCAAAAAACGCTGACACGCTATCTCGACAATCGCGCCGCGACGATGCGGCGGCGCGGGCTCGATCTGCCGATGCCGGCTTACGGTGTCCTGTCGTTGCTGACACCGGCGGGGCTTGAACAGGAAGTCGCGCGGCTGGGCCATGGCTGCGATTATGTCATTGTCGATACGCCGGGCCGCGACGATCCGCTGGCGCGCGCCGCGATTGCGCTTGCCGATACGCTGGTGACGCCGATCAACGACAGTTTCGTTGACCTGGACCTGATCGGTCAGGTCGACGCCGAGACCTTCAAGGTCAAAAAGCCGAGCTTTTATGCCGAACTCATCTGGGACTTGCGCAAGGTTCGCGCCAAAACCGATGGCGGCACGGTCGACTGGGTCGTCCTGCGAAACCGGCTTCAGCATCTCGATGCGCACAATATGCGCCGGGTCGGGGCGGCGCTGGTCGAATTGTCGAAGCGTGTGGGCTTCCGCGTGATCCCGGGGCTTGGCGAGCGTGTGATTTATCGCGAACTTTTCCCTAAGGGGCTGACCTTGCTTGATGTCGGCGCGATCGAATCGGTGGGCCTCAGCCACATTGCCGCGCGGCAGGAATTGCGCGAGATGGTGTCCGCCTTTGCACTTCCCGTGCGTGAGGAAACAACGTTGCAACTGGCCTTTTCATGAAGATAATTCTGTTCATCGCGCTGCTTGCCGCGCTCTATTTCCTAGGCAAACGCGCGCTCGGCAAGTCATCGGTCATGGGCAAAGGTGAAGCGGCGAAACTGCTTGGGGTCAGTATAGAGGCTGACAGCGATGCCGTCCTGGAGGCGCATCGCCGCCTGATCGCCAAGGTTCACCCCGATGCCGGGGGCAATGCCGAGCTGGCGTCGCGAATTAACCGCGCGCGCGACATCATGCTGAAACCCTAAGCCCCCACGCGGGTTTATGCATCTCACGACAAGGAGCCCTCATGACTCATCGCTTCCACCCCTCCTCGTTGCGCGAATATGACATCCGCGGCATCGTCGGCGAAACGCTGGGCGAGGCCGACGCCTATGCTATCGGGCGCGGCTTCGGCACGCGGGTGCGGCGCAACGGCGGTACGCGCGTGGCCGTCGGTTATGACGGGCGCGTCAGTTCAGTCGGCCTTGAAGGCGAGCTTGTCCGGGGTTTGCGTGAAACCGGCATAGACGTTGTGCGCGTAGGCCTGGGCCCGACGCCCATGCTCTATTATGCCGAGGCGGTGCTCGAGGTTGACGGCGGCGTTCAGGTAACCGGAAGCCACAATCCCGGCGAGTATAATGGCTTCAAGATGGTGCTTGCCCATGCCCCTTTTTACGGAGCGGACATCCGCGATCTCGACCGCCTGGGCGAAGCCGCCGATTGGGAAACCGGTGAGGGTGCGGTCAGCAACTATGTCATCATCGACGACTATGTCGCGCGGCTGGTCGAGGGTTTTGATGCCCAAAAACCTGATGGCTCCCCATTCCGCATTGGCTGGGACGCGGGCAACGGCGCTGCTGGCGAAGTGATCGAAAAGCTCGTCAAGCTGCTCCCCGGCGAACATTTCACGATCTTCACCGATATTGACGGCACCTTCCCCAATCATCACCCCGACCCCACCGAAGAGAAGAATCTGGGCGATCTCAAAAAGCTTGTCGCCGACAACAAGCTCGATTTCGGACTGGCTTTCGACGGCGACGGCGATCGCATCGGCGCGGTCGATGGCTTGGGCCGCGTTGTCTGGGGCGACCAGATTTTGAGCATCCTCGCTGAGCCGGTTCTGAAAGCACTGCCCGGTGCCACGATCATCGCCGACGTGAAGGCGTCGCAGGCGCTGTACGACCGCGTGACCGATCTCGGCGGCGAGCCGCTGATGTGGAAAACCGGACACAGCCTGATCAAGACCAAGATGAAGGAAACTGGCGCACCGCTCGCAGGCGAAATGTCGGGCCATGTGTTCTTTGCGAAGGACTATTACGACTTTTACGGCTTCGACGATGCGCAGTTTGCCGCGATCCAGCTGATTCGCGCCGTCGCGTCACAGGGCGGTTCACTGACCGCGTTGAAGGACGCAATGCCGCCGATGGTCAACACGCCCGAAATGCGCTTTCAAGTCTCCGAAGAACGCAAGTTCGCGGTCATCGACGAAGTGCTCGAGCGGCTCGAAGGAGAGGGCGCCGACGTCAACCGTACCGACGGCGCACGCGTCAACACGCCCGACGGCTGGTGGTTGCTCCGCGCGTCGAACACGCAGGACGTTCTTGTCGCGCGCGCCGAGGCGCAGGATCAGGCGGGCCTCGACCGGCTGATGGCCATGATCGACGATCAACTTGCGGCATCGGGCCTTGAACGCGGGCCGCAAGCAGGGCATTAAATTAGGGCTGGAGGAGTCTCATGTCGCTCGCATCCGCCAAAACCGTCACCTTCATCATGACGCGGAACCGCGTCGTCGCCGAAGTCTATTATGGCGGCACGCTGGGCCTTACGCGGTTGCCGGGCGATGATTTCGCTGCAGTCTATGACGTGGCGGGAACGACCCTGCGCATCACTGAGGTGACCGATTATACGCCAAGTGCGCATCCCGCGCTGGGCTGGCATGTCGATGATATCGTCGACGTGGTCACCGCGCTGACCGCGAGGGGCGTCATCTTCACGGTTTACGAGGGCTATAGTCAGGACACGCTCGGCATCTGGACCGCGCCCGACGAAAGCGCAAAAGTCGCGTGGTTCAACGACCCCGACGGCAATGTCCTGAGCCTGACGCAGAGTTAACGCCGCCGTTTGCGCTCGAGCAATTCCTCGCGGATTCTGATCCCCCGCACGGCGACGCGTGTTTCGATCAGGAAAAGCGCCAATCCCGCCGCGAGCAATGCCATCGACAGCACGAACAGGATCGAAACACTGGCGCCGTAGTTAAGAGTCGCCATCTCGGCGACGAACAATAATGTCACGACCAGGCAAACGGTGATTGCGCTTGCAACGCACAGGAAAATCGCATTGCTCGCCAGCGTGATCCGCCGGTCGAGCAGGCGCAGCTCCCAGACGTGCCGGTCATGCTCGACCCCGCTCGATTCGGGATGCAGCCGTTCCAGAACGCGGGCACGATCGACGACACGGTTCAGCCGCCCCGCGATCACGTTCATGAACGCACCGATCCCCGCCAGCAAGAACACGGGTGCCACCGCCAGCTGGATCGTGCGCGCGATATCAGTCAGTTCAATGGCATCATTCATTTGGGCTTGCGAAAGCGGAACGCGAAGCGGTCGGTCTTGCCGCGGATGGCGGGGTCGAACACGTTCTTGCTCAGGTCGTCACCGGGCACGCGGAGAGCTTCGCTGGCACCGTCAAACACAAATCCGGCGCGCTTGAAATCGGCCTTGACGGTTTCGGGGTCGATCCGGTGGACCTTATCGACAATCGCACGTGTGTCGCCCGCCGGTCCGACATGGTCGATGACGGCGACGATTCCGCCGGGCTTCATCGTAGCGAACAATGTTTTCAGCACAACGTCAGGATCGGTGCGCGGAATGTTGAATTTCTCGCTTTCGAAATAGAAATCATGATAATTCAGATGGAGCATCGCGAAGTCATAGCTGTTGGGCGCGAAGGCCTCGGCGGGGTTGTTGACCAGCCGGACATTGGGCACGCGCGGGGTCAGCGTGGCGAACGCCGCCTTGATCGGTTCGGGATTGTAATTGGCGGGCGAATAAGCAGCCACACTACCCTTCTTGCCTACCGCGCGCCCCATGATTTCGGCATAATATCCCGTGCCGGTGAGCAAGTCGAAGGTCTTCATGCCGGGTTTCAGGCGCATGAAGGTCAGGATTTCGGTCGGCTTACGACTGGCATCGAGCGCGATGGCCTCAGCGGGGCGATCCTTTGCGGCGACCGCCGCAGCAACGGGCGCAGGCTTGGCGAATGCGGTTGGCGTGGCCGCAGTGGCAAGCAACAGGGCAACGGCAAAACTACGCATGGAGCTATCCTTCGTGATGTGAAGGCGCTGCTTTGGACTGGGACTGCGCAGCGATCAAGCGCCCGAATCGAATGCAGTAAGTGCCGCGCGCACGTCATCGGGGATGGGTCGCGGGCGATGATCGGACAGATCGATATGCACGGCAACGAGTTCGATGGCCGCGCGCAAATCTTCGGCATCGGCTCCGTGGATTTCAACGAGGGTGGTCATGCTCGTCGTCCCGAAACGCAGCGTTCGTGCCATCAGGTCAAGTTCCTCGTCGGCCTTTATCGGCTTCTTGAACAGCACCTCGGCCTTTGCGACGTGGTATTCCATCAGGGCGCCGTCCCAATAACCTGCCGCACGCAACTCCCGCCAATATTCGGTAATAGCGATGTCAGCATAGTCGAGATAGCGCGCGTTGAAGACAACCGACTGCGGGTCGACTTCGGACCATCGCACACGGATGCGGGTCGAAAAGCGGAAATCGGCGCGCGGCATGGCTCAGGCCGTTTTCGCCCCGCTGTTCACGCCCATGCTCAGCAGATATTTCTTCACATTGCGCGCGGCCTGGCGGATGCGTTGTTCGTTTTCGACCATCGCGATACGGACGAATCCTTCGCCGTCTTCACCGTAACCGACACCCGGCGCGACTGCGACGCCGGCGTGGATCAGCAACTGCTTGGTGAACTCCAATGACCCCAAATGCGCGAGCGCAGGCGGCAGCGGCGCCCAGCAGAACATGCTGGCGCGCGGGGGTGGTATTTCCCAGCCGGCGCGGCCGAAACTCTCGACCAAGACATCGCGGCGCTTGTGATAAAGCTCGCGGTTGGTCGCAACAATATCCTGCGGTCCGTTGAGCGCTGCACAGGCCGCCGCCTGAATCGGCGTGAACGCGCCATAATCAAGATAGGATTTCACGCGGGTCAGCGCCGCGATAAGATGCGCGTTGCCAACCGCAAACCCGACGCGCCAGCCCGCCATCGAAAACGTCTTGGACATCGAGGTAAATTCGACCGCGACGTCCTTTGCGCCCGGCACCTGCAAAATCGATGGTGTCGGGTTGCCGTCGAAATACAGCTCCGAATAGGCAAGGTCGCTCAGCACCCAGACCTTGTTCGCTTTCGCCCAGGCAACCAGCCGTTCGTAAAACGCCAGATCAACCGTCTCCGCCGTCGGATTCGACGGATAGTTGACGATCAGCACCGACGGGCGCGGCACCGTAAACGCCATCGCCCGGTCGAGCGCGCGCCAGTAATTCTCGTTGGGCGTGGTGGGCACGCTGCGAATCGTTGCGCCCGCGATAATGAATCCGAACGTATGGATCGGGTAGCTCGGGTTCGGCGCGAGAACGACATCGCCGGGCGCCGTGATCGCGGTTGCAAGGCTGGCTAGCCCTTCCTTCGATCCCATCGTCATGACAACTTCGGTTTCGGGGTTGAGCTCGACGCCAAAGCGGCGCGCATAATAATTCGCCTGCGCCTTGCGGATGCCGGGAATGCCTTTCGACGCCGAATAGCCGTGGGCATCGGGCTTCATCGCGACTTCGCAGAGCTTGTCGATGACGTGCTGTGGCGGCGGCAGGTCGGGATTGCCCATGCCAAGGTCGATGATGTCCTCGCCCCCCGCCCGCGCGGCGGCCCGCATCGCATTCACTTCGGCGATGACATAGGGCGGCAGGCGTTTCATGCGGTAGAATTCGTCGGACATTTCGATCCTTCGTGGATTGGTGGAAACCACCCTATACGGCATTCCAGTCAAAGCGGGAATCCCGTAAGGTCGATTCGTTGAGAGGATACCGAGTGGCCGACAACCCAGCGCCGATAACGACCGACCCCGCAGCGGGCATTCGCGCAATCCTCGACGGATGGGGTCAGATTCTCGCGCCGATCGCCGCGGCCAACCGCGACAAGGTCGACCCGAAGGACAAGCGCTTTGCGGGTCCCGAATGGGAGCATCCGGTTTTCGACCTCATGCGGCAGGGCTATAGCATCATGGCCGAGGCGATGATGACCGCAGTCGACAAGATGCCGGTCGAAGCGCACCAGAAAACCCAGATGGCGTTTGCGATGCGCACTCTCGTCGAGGCGATGTCGCCCGCCAATTCGCCGCTGACCAATCCGGTTGCGTTCAACCGGGCGCTCGAGACCAATGGCGCGAGTTTGGCGAGCGGTTTCCAGCATCTGATGGCCGATATGCAGCGCGGGCAGCTAA
>JAYUYR010000030.1:0-17950 GCA_043752405.1 Sphingomonas sp.
GGGCGGATGGTGCTTCACGCGCAACCGACGTTGTATACGCTTGACGGGTTAAAGGGTGTGAAGAAGCCGCTGGGACTGCACGCCGATACGCTGGGCGTCGATATCCATGTCGTTGCGGCGGACGGGTCGCCGGTGCGCAATCTCGACCTGTGCGTACGGTCGGCGCACCTTGAGGTGAAATCGATTGTCGCTTCGCCGGTCGCGACAGGGATGGCGTGTTTGTCCGACGAAGAGCGCGAATTGGGCGTGGCGCTGGTCGAGATTGGCGCAGGGGTGACCAATGTGTCGCTGTTTGCGGGCGGGTTGCTCGTCGGGCTGACGTCGATCCCGTTCGGCAGTGCCGACATTACTGACGACATCGCCAGTGCATTCGGGACGCGACGCAATCAGGCCGAGCGGATGAAATGCTTCTTCGGATCGGCAACAGCGAGCCCGCGCGACAATCATGACATGATAGAAGTGGCACCGCTATCGACCGACGAGGAACCCGGCGAGACTGCGCGGATCACGCGCGCTGCGCTAATCGCAGTCATCCGTCAGCGGCTCGAACATTTGATGGGTGAAGTTGGCACGGCGCTAAAGGAGCTTGGCTTTACGGGGCCGGTCGGGCGTCAGGTTGTGCTGACCGGCGGCGGTGCCGAACTGAAGGGCCTGGCCGACTATGCGCAAGGGACGCTGGGCCGTGCCGTTCGCATCGGACGACCGCGTAATATAGTCGGTCTGCCCGATGCGCATAGTGGACCGGGTTTCGCCACGCTTGCCGGTCTGGTCCACTATGCTGCGTCCGATCCGGTCGATTTGCGGGCGATCGTCGGCGAGGGGCAAATGGTCTCTCGAATGCCGGTGAGTGGGTTCATGTCGCGGATGATGGCCGCGTTTCGGAGCAGTTACTAAATAAAGTGGCCAATTCGTTAATTTTTTTAGTGAATCGGCGAATCGAATAGTGCAGAAGAGTCAAGTTACCGGTTCTGGGGGGCTTTTGGTTACGCCCAATATGTCGAAGGGGACATGAGGATGAGCATCGAATTTCTTGCACCCGAGGTGGACGAATTGCGCCCGCGGATCAGCGTGATCGGCGTCGGCGGCGCGGGCGGCAACGCCATTGCCAATATGATCGCATCGAATGTGCAGGGTGTCGACTTTATTGTTGCCAACACCGACGCACAGGCGCTGAACACCAGTTCAGCCGAGCGGCGTATTCAGTTGGGTTTGAAAATCACCCAAGGGCTGGGTGCCGGATCGCGGCCAGAAATCGGGAAAGCGGCGGCTGAGGAAACCATCGATCAGGTCGAACGCGCGCTTGACGGAGCACATATGTGCTTCATCGCGGCAGGCATGGGGGGCGGCACCGGGACAGGGGCAGCGCCGGTCATTGCTAAGGCAGCGCGAGATCGCGGTATCCTGACCGTGGGTGTGGTTACCAAGCCGTTCAGTTTCGAAGGATCACGTCGCCAGAAAGCCGCCGAAGCGGGCATTGCCGAACTTCAGAAGCATGTCGACACGCTGATCGTTATTCCGAACCAAAACTTGTTTCTGATTGCCAATCCGTCGACGACGTTCAAGGAAGCGTTCCAGATGGCCGACGAAGTCCTGCAACAGGGCGTTCGCGGGATTACCGACCTGATGGTCATGCCGGGCCTCATCAACCTCGACTTTGCCGACGTGCGGTCGGTAATGAGCGAAATGGGCAAGGCCATGATGGGCACTGGCGAAGCATCAGGCGAAAACCGGGCAATCGAAGCAGCGGAAAAGGCGATTGCTAACCCACTGCTCGACGGCGTGTCGATGAAGGGCGCCAAGGGCGTCATTGTTTCCATCGTCGGTGGCGAGGACATGCGCCTGATGGAAGTCGACGAAGCAGCGAGCCACATCAAGGAACTGGTCGACCCCGATGCCAACATCATCTGGGGCTCGGCGTTCAACAACGACCTTGAAGGACGCATTCGCGTTTCGGTCGTGGCAACTGGTATCGAAGTCGAAGAAGCCACAATGCCCGAGCCCGCGCGCGTCTTTGCGTTTCCGGGATTTAAGGCGAAGACCGTCGAAATGCCTGCACCGGTCGCCGCTGTGGCCGAAGAAGCGCCGCTCGTCCTGACCCCGCCTGAGCCGGTTTCGGTGGAAGAAGCAGTGACTGATGACCTGATACTCGATACGCCGGTTGCGCTCGACGCTGACGTCGAAATCGACGCGGGCGAAGAGCTTTTGCTTGAAGCCGAAGTTGCTGCTGAACCGTCACCTGTGTTGTCATTCGACGACACGACGCCGTCGGTCGGCAGCCGCTGGTTGGCACCCGAACCTGTTGCCGAGGAAGCCAAGCCGGTCACGCCGGGCGGTGGCACTTTATTCGAGCGTATGTCGAACATCGCGCGCGGTGCGGCTAAGGTTGAACCCGATACCGAAGGCAAGGATCCGCTCGACATCCCGCGCTTCCTCAACCGCCAGAATAATCAGTAGCGATGACGGCCCCGGTGAGCACCGGGGCCAATTTCGTCGAGTAGCTGCGTCAATCCGGCGCGGGTGAGAATTGTTGCGCTTGCCCCAGAGTTGTACGGCCCTATTTTAGCGAGACATGATTTTGCATCACAAGTTCTCGTGGGTTTTTAGTATCGCCCTTGGCGCATTCGCGCTGCCCGCTTCCGCGCAGATGGTGCAGCGTATCCCGGGCATGAATGCGAATGACCCCGTTGATAGCTTGTCGATGCATCTGAGGACGTTGGCAGCAAATCCGCGCAATCTCTTTGCGCTACTGGGCGCAGGGCAAGCGGCCATTGACGTCGGTGATCCCAATGCAGCACTTGGTTTTTTTGCACGCGCCGACGAAATCGATCCACGCAGCGGCAAGGCCAAAGCGGGTTTGGCGTCGGCGCTGGTGATGCTTGAAAAACCTGATGATGCGATAAGGCTGTTCGGCGAAGCGGTGTCGCTGGGTGTAGCGGAGGCCGACATCGCGAGGGATCGCGGCCTCGCCTACGACCTACGTGGTGACAATCGCCGGGCGCAGCGCGAATATATGATTGCTCTGCGCCGTGGCCCCGATGATGAGGTCACTCGACGTTATGCGCTGTCATTGGGTATTTCGGGGGACCGTGCCCCGGCACTGACGATGCTCGATCCGCTGTTGCGCAAGCAGGATCAAGGTGCGTGGCGGGCACGAGCATTCATTATGGCGATGAACAATGACGTGTCGGGGGCGAATGCGGTGGCGCGGCAGGTGATGCCAGCGAATCTTGCAAGTACGATGTCGCCGTTTCTGACGCGGCTGGCGAAACTCAATCCCGCCGAGCGCGCGCATGCTGTGAATTTCGGAACAATGCCGTCGGATGGGCAGAGCTTTGCATCGGTGCAGATGGGTGATCCTTTTCGCCCGGCAGGCATGGCGAGCAGTGCGGTGAGAAGTCCCGGCGATGCTTTGATTCCGGCAGGCAAACCACTGGGGCGGCAAGCGGCATCGGTGCCACTGTCGCGCGAGGAGCGTCGCCTTGCCGAACGGGCAGCGGCCAAGATTGCGCCAGTTCAGGTCGCCGCGGCATCTCGAGCACCTGACGCGGCGAAACCTGCGACGATGCCGGGGTTTACGACGCAACCGACGGCCAATGGATCGACACGGGTCAGCACACGCATCGGCACGCGGATCGGTCCCGTCGATCCAGCCAAACTGCCTCCCGAGGCGCGCGGTGAAACAGGGACGATTGTCAGTATGACGTCCGGTCCCATGCCACCGCCCGACAATGCCCGCATTGCGCAGTCCATCGTTACGCCCTTGCCGCCAGTGCCAGCTGTCGAGGCCGATCGAGGGCTAGCCAATCCGGCACCGGGCGTCGTCGGTCCGCCTGTAGAGAATGAGCCGACAACGACTGTTCCCTTCGAAGTTGCGTCGCGAAAGCCAGACCCGGGGCCCGTTGTCGTAAAGCCGGTTACCGTGGTGACACCGGCCAGTCGGCTCTCTGCAATCATGTCAGGGATCGAGACCGAGACCGAGTCGGCACCGGTTGTCCTGCCGACTCTTGCCGAGGTGAAGGCAACGCAACGGACAGCAGCCCGCAAAGTTGCGGCAGCGGCGGAAGCAGCGGCGGCGGCCAAACTCGCAAAGGATGAAAAGGCAAAAACGCTGGCGGCGGCAAAAGCCAATCCGGCGCGGCTGTGGGTGCAGGTCGCGACGGGAAGCAACGAACGCGGGCTAGGCACAACGTGGAAACGCATCCGCGAGGCCAATGCGACACTGCTTAAACCCTATGGCGGCTATAGCGTGGCGTTCAAGGCTACTAACCGGGTGTTGGCCGGACCGGTTAAGTCGTCGGCGGATGCGCGGGCGCTGGTCAATGCGCTCGGCAAGGCGGGGGTATCGGCAACAACGTTCAACAGCGAGGCCGGACAGGAGATTGCAAAGCTCGGCGGGAAATGACGCCGCGTGCTTCCTATGCCTGTGACCCTGCGCTGAGCCGGGGCCGCCTCCACTTTGAAACCCTCGGCGAATTGCGCGGACCGCGCACTGCTTTCCAGCGCGACCGCGACCGGATTATCCATTCGATCAGTTTTCGCCGGTTGCGCCACAAGACACAGGTTTTCGTTGCGCCCGACGGCGACCACTTCCGTGTTCGCCTGACGCACAGCCTGGAAGTCGCGCAGATTGCGCGGACGATGGCGCGGGCGCTGGGGCTCGACGAAGATCTAACCGAGGCGCTGGCGCTGGCGCACGACATCGGCCATCCGCCGTTCGGTCATGCGGGCGAGGATGCGCTTCGGGTGGCGATGGCGGGCGTTGGCGGGTTCGATCATAATGCGCAGACATTGCGCGCGCTGATGATGATCGATTCGCCCTATCCGCGCTGGGCGGGGCTAAATCTAAGCTGGGAAATGCTCGAAGGGTTGGCGAAACATAACGGCCCGGTTGTTGCGCCGAACTGGGCGATGGCGGCGGCCGATGCGGCATTTCCGCTTGATCTGGCAAGCCACGCGTCGCTCGAGGCGCAGATTGCGGCAGTTTCAGACGATATAGCGTATGATAATCACGACATCGACGACGGGTTGCGGTCGGGAATCCTCGAGCGCGATGCATTGCTTGCGCTGCCATTCGTGGCAGCGCGGTGGGACGACGTTCGACGGCGCTACCGCGATGTTGCGGAGGCGCGGTTGCTGCCCGAACTGATCCGCGCGCAGATTGGCGCGATGGTCAACGATGTGCTCATTGAGACCCGCGCGCGGGTGGCGACAGCCAAAGTGGCACGGGTTAACGATGTGCGCGCGGCTGGGCGGACGCTCGCCGGTTTTTCGGATACGATGCAGGCGGATGAACGCGTGTTGAAGCGGTTCATGTATGACAATCTTTATCATCATCCGCGCCAAATGGCGGTCGCGGAATTGGCGCGCGTGATCGTGACCGGCTTGTTCGCCGCTTATATCTCTGAACCACAGGCATTGCCCGAAAGCTGGCGCGCAACACTGCCCGCGTCCGAGCCGGCGCGAAGCAAGCATATTGGCGACTTCATTGCGGGAATGACTGATCGCTATGCCGCCGCGCGTTACCGGGATTTAGTGGGACCAGTGGATTTGCCCGAGGGGTTTTGATTGCGGTTACAAGAACAACCGAAGCACTGTGGAAGTCGCATGCGTCGCATATGAAGCGCCCTCCGTCAGCCGAGGGGGCTGCCCTCTTCCCTTCACGCGGAGGAACTGAAGTCGTGGTTTTGTTTGCGGGCAAAGCCTCCTAAAGGCGCGAACATGACACTTTACGCAACCTACACCGCGCGTCTGAATGCCGCGCTCGACCAATTGCCTGCCGTTGCCGGCCTCGACCGATCCAATGTCGCCGTTGAGCCGCCGCGTGATCCGGCGCATGGCGATCTCGCAACGAATGCGGCGATGGTGCTGGCGAAGGCGGCGGGGACCAATCCGCGTGCGCTGGCCGAGGGGTTGAAGCCGTTGCTGGAGGCGGTGCCGGGCGTGCGCGCGGTCGAGATTGCGGGGCCGGGGTTCATCAATTTGCGGCTCGACGAGGGCGTGTGGCGCGACGAATTGGCGGCCATTCATGCAGCGGGCGAAGACTATGGTCGCTCTGACATCGGCGCGGGGACGACCGTGAACATCGAATTTGTCTCAGCCAATCCGACCGGGCCGATGCATATGGGGCATTGCCGCGGCGCAGTAGTCGGCGATGCACTGGCGAGCCTGCTCGAATATGCCGGGCACAAGGTGATCCGCGAATATTATGTCAACGACGCGGGCGGGCAGGTCGATGTCCTCGCGCGGTCGGTCCACTTGCGGTATCGCGAGGCGCTCGGCGAGACGGTTGAAATTCCTGAAGGCTTGTATCCAGGGGACTATCTGGTTCCGGTGGGGCAGGTGCTTGCTGCCAAGTTCGGCTCAAATTTTGTAAACGCCCAAGAGGACGAATGGCTTAGCCTTTTCCGGGTCCAAGCCGTGACGGCAATGATCGAGCGGGTAAAGGCCGACTTGACGCTGCTCGACATTCATCATGACGTGTTTGCCAGAGAATCTGACGTGCAGGCGGCGAAGAAGCCAGAGGCTGCCGAAGCAAAACTTCGTGAAATGGACCTTGTTTATGACGGGCAATTAGAAGCGCCCAAGGGCGAAATCGACCCTGACTGGGAACCAGTCACGCTGCCGCTGTTCCGCTCGACGCAGTTCGGCGACGATCAGGATCGACCGATCCGCAAATCGGACGGCAGCTGGACCTATTTCGGGGCTGACATGGCCTATCATTTCCAGAAGGCCGAGAGTGCCGACGCGTTGATCGACATATGGGGCGCGGATCATGCGGGAACGGTGAAGCGCATTCGTGCTGCGGTCTCGGCGCTGACCGGCGGCAAGCCGTTCGATGTAAAGCTGATTCAGATGGTCCGCCTGCTCCGCAATGGCGAGCCGGTAAAAATGTCGAAACGCTCGGGCAATTTCGTGACGCTCGCCGAGGTTGTCGAGGAAGTCGGCAAGGATGTCGTCCGGTTCACGATGCTGACGCGCAAGGCGGATGCGCAGATGGATTTCGATTTCGCCAAGGTGGTCGAAGCGTCGAAGGACAATCCGGTGTTTTACGTGCAATATGCGCATGCGCGGATTTGTTCGCTGGGGCGCAAGGTCGCGGAGGCGGGGATCGAGGCGGGTGTGCCGGACCTGTCGCTGCTCGACGCTGAAGACCTCGAGATCGTCAAGTTTGCCGGCCAATTCCCGCGCATCGTCGAGGCCGCAGCCGCGAGTCGCGAACCGCACCGCATCGCCTTTTATCTTTTCGACTTGGCAGCGGCGTTCCACGGCTATTTCAATATGGGCAATGACCGGCCAGAACGGCGCGTGCTGATAGTTAGCCGTCCCGAATTGACACAGGCGCGACTTTATTTAGCGAATGGCATCGGACAGATTATCCGTAATGGTCTGTCGATCATGGGGGTCCGCGCTGCGGAGGAGATGTAATGACCGACGACAACCGCGACGCGCCATCTTTGCAAGACGAGGATCGGCTTCCCTGGCTTGAAGCCGTCGATGACGATGCGGGTGAGGATGTTGTTTCGACCGGCAAGCTGATCGGCTTTGCATTGGCGGCACTGGTCGCGCTTGCGGTCGTAATCGGCGGCATTGCGTTGCTGCGGGGACAAGACGGTCCACGCGGCGACGGTAAACTGATCGCGGCGCAGGAGGGTGACTATAAGGTCCGCCCCGATGCGCCGGGTGGGATGAAGGTCGAAGGGCAGGGCGATAGCAGCTTTGCCGCGTCCGAAGGGGCGGAAGCCAATGGCAAGATCGACACCGATGCAGCGGCCGAAACGCCGGTAAAGGTAGCAAAGGCTGTGCCGCCCAAGCCCGTTTCGAAGACTGTGCCCGCCAAGCCGGTAGCGACCGCCTCGGTGCCCGCATCGGGTGGTAAACTGGTCGCAGCCCCGCCCGCCAAGCCGATTGCGACCGCCGCCGCGTCGTCGGGGCCAAGCGGGTCGCTGGTTCAGCTCGGGTCTTTCAATTCGGAAGCCAAGGCCAACGAAGCATGGACATCGCTCGCCAAGCGTTTTGGCTATCTGTCGGCGCTGCCAAAGTCGGTGGTGACGGCACAGGTTAATGGCAATCAGGTTTACCGGCTGCGCGCCAACGCAGGCGGGCAGGCGTCAACGATTTGCGGCAAATTGAAAATTGCCGGCGAAAATTGCCTGATCGTGAATTGATTGCAGCGGTTCGAAGAGGACCGATTCAATTTTGTCATTGCCGCGAAGGGTTTAATATCTGCTTTTCAGCTTTATGAGTCAGGCATGAAACCCGTCATTTTCGGCCTTTCCGGCGACCGCATCACCCCGGAAGAACGGGCATTTTTCGCCGCAAGAGGACCGGCAGGCTATATTCTGTTCAAACGTAACATCGTGGACAGGGCGCAGGTGCGCGCGCTGACCGATGATTTGCGCGCAATTTCGGGCCGTAGCGATGTTCCGATCCTGATTGATCAGGAGGGCGGGCGGGTCGCGAGGATGACTCCGCCCGAATGGCCCGATTTTCCTGCTGCTGCTAAATTCGATGCTTTGTACAAGCGCGCTCCGATTTCGGCGATGGAAGCCGCGCGGGTCAATGCGCGCGCGATTGCGCTGACGCTGGCCGAGGTCGGAATCAATGTGAATTGCGCGCCGGTGCTCGATGTGCGCCGCCCGGATACGCATGATGCGATTGGTGACCGGACCTATGGCAGCGATCCGGTGCGCGTCGCGTCGCTGGGGCGGGCCGTGATCGATGGGTTTCGACAGGGTGGAGTCGTGGCGGTGGTCAAGCATATGCCGGGGCAGGGGCGCTCGGTCGTGGACAGCCATCATGACGTGCCGCGCGTCGGGGCGTCGGAGGCGGACTTGGCCGACGACCTGATTCCGTTCGCGCGGTTGAACAATGCGCCGATGGCAATGACCGGGCATGTGATGTTTCCGGTCTGGGATGCCGAGAATTGCGCGACGATGTCGCCGACAATCATCCGCGATGTCATTCGCGGCCAGATCGGGTTTGACGGCATGTTGATGAGCGATGACCTCGACATGAAAGCGTTGTCGGGCGATATGGCTTCGCGGGCGGTGGCTGCGGTTGCAGCGGGGTGCGATGTCGTGCTGCATTGTTCGGGAGTGATGGCGGATATGGTCGCGATTGCAGAGGCTTTGCCAGCGATCACCGTGCACGCGGGCGAACGGCTGGCGGCAGCAATGGCGACGGTTGCACCAGTACCGGATTTTGCTGCGCTGCCCGATTTGATCGCCAAGCGCGATGAATTGCTTGCGCTTGTCTGACGTCCTTCGCCAGGCTCAGGATGATCGGGAGTGTTTGACACTCGACCTTGGCGCTTGGGAGGGGCCGCTTGACCTTTTGCTTGCGCTGGCAAGGGCGCAGAAAGTGGACTTGCGCGAGATTTCGATTCTGGCGCTGGTCGATCAGTATCTCGAATATCTTGATTGCGCCGGAGCCATCGCGCTCGAGCAGGCAGCGGATTATCTCGTGATGGCGGCATGGCTCGCCTATCTTAAATCCTGTCTGTTGTTGCCGAAGGTCGAGCAGGAAGTTCCGAGCCCCGAAGAATTGGCGTTGCGGTTGCAACAACGCCTGCGGCGGCTCGATGCGATGCGTGACGCTGGCGCGCAGTTGATGGCGTGTGATCGCATCGACCGTGATGTTTTTGCACGCGGTTGTCCCGAAGGGTTGGCGACCGACAGGAAAACGCTTTGGCGGGCAAGCCTGTATGATCTGTTAAGTGCTTATGGCCGGGTCAACGCGCGGACCGCACCGGTGTTGCATCAGGTGGCGCGGCGACCTGTGATGACGCTGGAGGCAGCAATGCAGCGGATCGAGGCGATGCTGGGGCGTATCGGTGACTGGACCGCGATTGCGGCGTTCCTGCCACGGGAAGGAAATCCTGATTTCCGCCGATCGGCGCTGGCTTCGACAGTCGTTGCAACGCTTGAAATGGCGCGGCGTGGGATGATCGAGTTGCGACAGGATGATGCGTTCGGGCCGATTCTGGTGAAAGCGGCGTGATTTCGGAACTGGCACGCGCGGTTGAGGCATTGCTATTCGCAAGCGAAAGTCCGTTGACCGTCGATGACATTGCACGGCGTTTGGATGTCGAAAATATTGAACGCGCGCTTGAGGAATTGACAGAATCCTACGCCGGACGCGGGATCAACCTCGTTGAGCGCGGTGGGCGTTGGCATTTCCAGACGGCACTGGACATGGCGCATCTGCTGCGCGAAACCCGCGAGGCGTCGCGCAAACTGTCGCGCGCCGCGATCGAGACGCTGGCCATTATTGCCTATCAGGAACCGGTCAGCCGCGCCGAGATCGAGGCCATTCGCGGTGTGCAAATCTCCAAAGGGACGCTCGATGTGCTGATGGAAGCAGGGTGGATTGTTCCCGCCGGGCGAAGGCAAGTGCCGGGGCGCCCATTGACCTATACGACGACGCCCGACTTTTTAACGCATTTCGGTCTAGGGGATCGCCGAGACCTTCCGGGCATCGATGATTTGCGCGTGGCGGGGCTGCTCGACCGGGTTTCCGACGATGATTTCATCGGTGATCTGGAAACCGCGGGCGAAGACGACTAGATAGGGTTAACACCGAAGGAGATTACAGATGGGTGGCCTGAGCATTTGGCACTGGCTGATTGTGGGTATCATAGTGCTCTTGCTGTTCGGCAAAGGGCGCTTTTCCGACATGATGGGCGATGTCGCCAAGGGATTGAAGAGCTTCAAAAAGGGCATGGTCGAAGACGACGTCGTCGATGCCACTGCCAAGCCTGCGCCACTGATCGAAAGCAGGTCGGCGGCCGAAATCATTGCCGAGCATGAAGCGGCCAAGGCGGCAGCAGCCAAGACAGACGTGCAGCCCTAACCTGTTTGCCCCTGAGCCTGTTTTCGACAAGCTCAGCCCGAATGGATTTTGGGTGAGAGGTAATTGACTGAGATATGTTCGACATTGCCCCCACTGAACTCTTGCTCGTGGCGGTTGTCGCGTTGGTCGTGATTGGCCCGAAGGATTTGCCGCGCGCGATGCGGATTGTCGGTCAGTGGGTCGGGAAAGCGCGCGGGATGGCGCGCCATTTCCGCAGCGGAGTCGACACGATGATCCGCGAATCCGAACTCGCCGACATGGAAAAAAAGTGGAAAGAGGAAAACGAGCGGATCATGGCGGCCAATCCGATTCCTGCTTTGGAAGCGCCCGTCGAGCCGATCACGCCGGTTGAAGAAAAGCCGGCATGACCCCCCGACAAGCTCAGGGTGGTCGGCATGAGTGACGGTGAACTCGACGACAGCAAGGCTCCGCTCCTCGATCATCTGATCGAATTGAGGCGGAGACTGTTGTGGTCGGTCGTAGCGCTCGCGGTGGCGTTCGGCAGTTGCGTCTATTTCGCTCGGCACATTTTGTCGTTTCTGGTCGCGCCGATGCTCGCAGCAGGGCAGACCAAGCTGATCAATACCGAAGTGTTCGGCGGCTTTGTCGTGGAACTGAAAGTCGCATTTTTTGCCGCGATGATGATTGCGTCGCCCGTGATTGCCAACCAGATCTGGCTGTTCGTTGCGCCGGGGCTTTACAAAAAAGAGCGGCGGGCGATGCTGCCGTTTATGATGGCGACGCCGGTGCTGTTCACAGCGGGGGCGAGTTTGGCATATTTCATCGCCATCCCGATTGCGCTCAAGTTTCTACTCGGATTTCAGGGTGATCTGGGCGGCGTGACACAAGAGGCGCTGCCCGACGTCGGCAATTATCTGAAATTCGTGATGCAGTTCATGTTCGGCTTCGGCTTTTCGTTCCTGATGCCGGTGCTGCTGATGCTGCTCGAGACGGTTGGGATCGTGACGCGCGACCAGCTTGTCGCAGCGCGGCGTTATGCAATCGTAGGGGCGTTTGCGATTGCGGCCGTGCTAACCCCGCCCGACGTCGGGTCACAGCTGTTGCTCGCCGTGCCGTTGTGCCTGCTGTACGAACTAACGTTGATTGCGACCTGGTTCACGCAGCGGCGTCGCAAGCGCGCTGAAGAAACCGAAGAAGCGACTTAATCGACCGCTTTCTCAACAGTCTTGCCCACCGACTCGACATCACGACCAGCGCCGCGCACCGTGTTGCATGCACTGAGCACGAGAAGACTCAAGAGGCTGATAGAAATCATCGATTTGCGCATGGTTCGGCCTTTCAGCTTCGTTGGAAATAATTTGGCCCGGAAGCACGTCTAGGGGGGCGACGATACTTCCGGGCCCATATTCTGGACAGCGAAAGCGGGGGGGCAAATGCTCGCTGTCCGATGTCGAAAACCGCTCATCGCACCATCGGTTCCGGCAAAAGCAAAATATTATTTTAATAATCTTGTGGCCGCGCGAGGACAGTAAAGTCGATCATGAAACTTCCCGTGGTTCCGTCGTGGGCAAGCGGCGCGCGGAGTTGCCGCGAAAGGCCTTCGATGACGCGGGCGTAGCGTCCCGCCAGACGTGATTGCATTGCCTCGGTATCCCGGAGTGCGGTTGATGTGAGCGCCAGCGTTGCCTTGCCGGGCGCTTCACTGTCGCTGACCGCAATCGCAATTGCGGCCCGGGGGTCGACTGTCATCGACAGTTCGACAAGTTCGGTGAGCAGAAACGTGATTGCCACGGCATTATCCTGGCTGACGCCGAACCGCGGTGCACTGATCGATATGGCGGGTGCGGTCGCGTGGGCGATGACGCTGGCGCGCAGGTTGGTGGCCAGCTCGCTGAGGAGCCCCTTGATGTCGATGCCGATATCTGAATCGAGTTCGGCATAATGGTTGCGGTGGACAATCGAGAGCGCATCGACACGGCGCTGGATAGCGGCATAAGCGGTCGCGGCATCTGGCGACTGTGCACCGCGGGCATGAAGCGAGATGAGGCTGGCGACGACCTGAAGATTGTTTTTGACACGGTGGTGGACTTCGCGCGTTGCCTTGGTCTGGTCGGCAAGTGCTGCCGCCAGCTTCGTTTCATTCTGGCTGATTTCCTCGCTGAACTTGGCAAAGGTTTCGCCGAGCTCGCGGATTTCGCGTGCAGGGGTGCGGGCTGGAGGCAGGTCGAAGGGGGTGCCCGGCACATGGCTCGCCACGGCGAGTTGCAAGCTACGCAGCGGGCGGATCAGCAGACGGTCAACGACAAGAAATCCGATCAGCGCCGCCGACGCCCACATCAGCAGTGGCAGGAACGTCAGCAACGCGCCTATGGTCCCGAAAGGGATGCCGGCGGTCGAAATCGTCAGCGTCAGGCCGAGCAGTCCGACCGGAGCCGCAACCGTTTCAGTGCGAAGGGGCAGACCTTTATCGGGCACCCGCACCGGCAACGTCGCATTGTCGGTGGATAGCGACATTGAGTAAGGTGTCGATAAGGTCGAGGGTTGTGCCATCGTTGCAAGTGCTGCCGTAGCATATCTTGCAACCGCAGCAGCACCACCGCTTTGGGCAGGGACGCTGACTACAAGCATGTTCCCGGTCAAGCTGGCGAGCGGCAGGCTGTCGAGATCGAGCGTCGAGGGTCGCGGCGGGGCGTAACCGGGCGTGGCACAGAGCGGAACGCTGGCGGGACCGAACAATGCAAACTGTGAAATGCGCCGCGTTTGCGTGGCGAGGATCGCAGTGACACGGGCGCAGACATCTTCGGCGGGAACCCCCGATGCTATGGCGTTCACAGCACCGCGCATAACGCTAAGGTCGGTGGCGAGTTCAGCGCTGAGTTTGCGAGTGCTTTCGGTGAGTGCGACGCTGACGTTGGCGCTACGTTCGAGGTCGGCTGTCCGCGTCGCAGCGAGTGAGGCGAACAACGCAATCAGTCCCAACGGGAGCAATGCGAGCGTAATGATCGACAGGATCTTAATGCCGGTTGGAAGGCGCCCAAAACGCTCGGTTAGACCGGACACCGCCACCTCGCGCCGGTTGCGGTCAACGGAGCCTGCTTAGAAGGTCGAGCATTTCGGGAGGAATGGGTTCATCAACCGCGCTTTGATACGCCGCACGGAGCACTTCGCCAAGATCACGCCCGCTGCCCAGTTCAGGTTCCGGCGATTCCGACAATGGGACTCCTGAAGCGGGGTGCGCTTCTGGTGATTTTTCTGACGCCACTCAAACCATCCCCTTTTTGCGCCCCTGACGTTCGGGTCATGGCACAGCATTAATCCGCTCTCAACTCCTGTCATGGTTTGGGCAGGCTGCGTACGCCGATCGCGAAAGAAACCATTTCAGCGCTCATTGGTTCCGACAGTGTCACCGAGTTTCACAAACCCTAGTATCCCGGCACAACATGGCTTGTATAAGCCGCAGCACTGCCCGAAAATCGGAGCCGGTCAGCAGGATTGGAGAATTATGTCGCTCGGTCAACAAATCGCGCCACACCTCGCTCTTTTGCGCCGCTATGCGCGCGCATTGACCGGTAGCCAAAGGCATGGCGATGCCTATGTCCGCGCCACGCTGGAGGCGATTGTTGCCGCCCCCGACGAATTTCCGCGCGATGTGGATGTGCGGGTGGGGCTGTACCGGACGTTCCAGTTAATCTGGGCATCGGGCAATCTGGGTAGTGATCCCGACCCAGCGGCAAACGAGCGTGAACAAATGACGCAGGCGCGGCTAGCACAAATCACGCCCTTGTCACGCCAGACGCTGCTGCTGACCGCTATGGAAGGGTTTACACATGAAGACACGGCGTATCTCCTCAACGTTGGGCCTGACGGGATTTCCGACCTGCTTGACGAGGCTCTAAACGAGATCGAGTCGCAGACGCGAGCCGACGTCCTGATTATCGAAGATGAGCCGATGATCGCGATGGATCTGGAAACGATCGTCCGCGACCTGGGCCACGGCGTCAGCGGCGTTGCCGTGACCCGCGACGAAGCCATCGCCGCTGTGCGGGCACACCGTCCCGGGCTGGTGCTGGCCGACATCCAGCTTGCCGATGACAGTTCCGGCATCGATGCGGTGAAAGATATTCTGGCCGAATTTTCGGTGCCGGTTATTTTCATTACAGCTTTTCCCGAACGCCTGCTGACCGGGGAGCGACCCGAACCGACATTTCTCATCACCAAGCCGTTTCAGCGCACGACAGTAAAAACCGCAATTGCCCAAGCGTTGTTTTTCGACGCTGAAACCATTCCGGCGGCGTGACGGGGCGCACAAGGCGAGCTAAACGTCATGCGTGATTCAAGCGGGTAACCAATGATAGTTGATGAGGCCGACTACGGCGTCTCGGACGAGCGGACTCCATTGTCCGATGATGATTTCAAGGCGCAGCTCGCTGCTGTGATTCCCCAATTGCGGGCCTTTGGCCGGTCGTTGTCGGGAAACCGTGATTTCGGTGATGATCTGGTGCAGGAAACGCTGCTGAAAGCATGGGCGGCGCGCGACCGGTATGAAGCGGGCACGAACCTGCGCGCCTGGACGTTCATCATTTTGCGCAACCTGTTCCTTTCGCAGATGCGTCGCAACCGGTTTCACGGCGAATGGGACGAACTGGCCGCAGACAAGATTCTGTCGGCCCCAGCATCGCAGGACAAGCATGTCGAACTCGCAGACTTGCAACGTGCGCTGCAATATTTGCCAGAGGTGCAACGCGAGGCGCTGATTTTAATCGGTGCCGGCGGCTTTTCCTACGAAGAAGCGTCGGAGATTTGCGGCGTTGCGGTGGGCACGATCAAGAGCCGCGTTGCGCGTGGCCGGGTTGCGCTCGAAGCGGTGATGATGGGCAGCGACCTGCCATCGCGGCAGCTGGACCCCGAAACCGAGGGTGTGTCAGCACTCGATACGATCATGGACCAGGTCAAAAAGCTCAGTCGACACCGGTGATTGGTCGAGCGCCGCTAGAAGCGCAGCCATGTCGCCGGGAACGCCCTTATCATCGGCATCGTAGGCATCATGCAGTGCGCGCGCGACACCGTCACCACGATATGGCAAGGCAATCTGATGCGGATGCGCGGTCATAGTCTTCGAAGCCGTTTTGGATTGCTTTGGCATGAGTTTGTAACGTGCAATTGGCCAATTGGTTGCCGGATATGACCCAATCTGCCTGCGAAAATGCGGTGGATCGAGCGGCGGCATATGCCCCGTTTTTGGACTCGGCGATGACGCGCAATCCGCTGCTGACCGAAATGTTGCGTTCAGGTGATGTTGCCGAGGGTCTGGCATTTGCGTTGGCGATGCCCGGCGACTGCGTTCGTCAAACTTTGCGGCGGCGACGCGATGCGCTGGCTTTGGCGCTGGCGGTCGGTGATTTGGCGGGTCGATTGTTGCTTGAGGATGTGGTTGCACAGCTTTCCGATTTTGCGGACGATGCGCTCGATTCCGCCATCACCGAAGCCTTGCAGATGCGTGTCCCCGACGCGGTGCCGCAGGGATTCTTTGCGATTGCGCTGGGCAAACACGGTAGCCGCGAATTGAATTACAGTTCGGACATCGACCCGATTTTGTTGTTCGATCCGGAGACAATGCCGCGGCGGGCGCGCGACGATGCGGGGGAGGCAGCGGTGCGGGTTGCGCGTGATGTCGTCGATTTGCTTCAGACACGCGACGCCGATGGCTATGTTCTGCGCGTCGATTTGCGGTTGCGCCCCGCGTCGGAAGCGACACCTCTGGCCATTCCGATAAACGCCGCGATTTCGCACTACGAATCAAGTGCATTGGCGTGGGAGCGGGCGGCGTTCATCCGCGCGCGCGCAGCGGCGGGCGACATCGCGCTGGGCGCACAGTTCCTGAAAGCCATCCAGCCGTTCGTCTGGCGCCGCAACCTCGATTTCGGTGCCGTCGAGGAATTGCGCGCGATGTCGCGGCGTATCCGCGCGCATCATGCGGGTGGTCAATTATTTGGTCCCGGCTACGACCTGAAGCGCGGACGCGGCGGTATTCGCGAAGTCGAGTTTTTCGTTCAGATTCATCAACTCATTCACGGCGGACGCGATCCGTCCTTGCGGGTGGCCGACACCTTGGGCGGGATTACCGCGCTCACTAAAGCGGGCTGGTTAAGCGCCAGTTCGGCGAGGGTTCTGGCCGATGCATATCGACTGTACCGGACAATCGAACATCGGTTGCAGATGGTCGACGATCGCCAGACGCACAGCTTGCCCTCGGACCAAGCCGCCCTTGATTCAGTCGCGATGCTGCATGGGCTGTCGCATGGTCAGGCCTTGCTCGATTTGCTCGCGCCGCATGTTTCAGCAGTGGGTGCGCTTTATGACGATCTTGATGGTCCGCCGCGCGCGGTGACGCCGCGGGGTGGGGAGGGGCTGACTGCGATGCTCGGCGCGGCAGGCTTTGGTGACCTGGGGCGCGTGGCCGCGCGGATTGCGGACTGGCGAGGTGGCAGAGTGCGCGCGGTGCGCAGCGACAGTGGATTTGCCGCGCTCGAGGCGGTCCTGCCGTCGCTGCTGGCCGCGTTTGGCCGCGCGCCCGATCCCGATGGGGCGCTGTATGCGTTCGATGCGATGCTTATCGGTTTGCCCACGGCGCTCAACCTGTTCCGCTTGCTTGAGGCGCAGCCGGCGTTATTGACGCTGCTGGTCGATATCGTCAGCCACGCGCCAACATTGGCCGAAGCGCTGGGGCGCAATGCGGCGCTGCTCGACCGATTGCTCGATGCCAGCGCGTTCGATCCGGTCGGCAATGTTGCGGCGCTGGAGCAGGAAATGACGCTGTCGGGCGCGGATGTCGAGGCGCAGCTCGACCATGTCCGGCGGATCGTCGGCGATCATCGCTTTGCCCTAGGCGCGCAGATTGTTCAGGCTGCCGATGATTCGCTGGCCGTCGCTAGCGGCTACGCCCGTATTGCCGAAGCAGCGGTGCAGGTGGTGGCCGACGCAGTGATCGCGCCGTTTGTGGCGGCGCACGGACGCGTTCCGGGGTCCGAACTCGTCATTCTCGCGCTGGGGCGGCTGGGCGGTGGATTGCTGACCCATGCATCGGACCTTGACCTGATTTATCTGTTCACGGGCGATTTTTCGGCGGAGTCGGACGGTC